>JAQWCF010000082.1 GCA_028706105.1 Candidatus Margulisiibacteriota bacterium | reverse complement strand
AGATGTCTTGTTCATCTAAAAATATCTTACCAGAGGTTGGTTTGATTAAGCCTGTTATCATATAAAAAGTTGTTGTTTTCCCTGCACCGTTGGGGCCTAAAAGACCAACTATCTCGCCTTGATTAACGCTAATGGATATATTGTTGACTGCGAATTTTTTACCGTAATTTTTGATAAGAGAGTCTGTTTTGATTTGCATAAGCTTATTATAAAGCTAAAAGCCTAAAGCTAAAAGCCTAAAGCTAAAAGCCTAAAGCTAAATGACGAGGAAATAGCTTTAAGAGGTGGACGATAGTTGATTTTTCCTAGATTGTTTATTATTCTTGGATAAGAGTAGCTATAAGTTGAGGATGTAGTGATGAAAATTTTCAAAATTTTTGAAGTAATAAAAGCATTAAAAGAAGAACAGCTTTCTATAGAAGAATTATCAAATCTATGTTCTGTGTCAGAGAAAACTATTTACAGATATATTAGAAATTTGCGTGACAATGGATTTGTGATTAAAAAAAGTTTTGGAAAATATTCTATTATTAGCGTTAAGAATAGCGATGAAAAAACTTTTTGTGAAAAGTGTTCTCAGGAGTTTGACTTAAAAGTAATTAACAGATTAAGAGACTCTTGTTGTGGTTGTCATAAAATAAAGTTTAATTATTTAAGCCCAAGATATGAAAAAAAATTTCAGGTGGAAGCATTTTGCGTTGATATTATTGAAATAAGAAAAAGATATTATCTTGTTGGGTATGATATGTCAGACAAAGTGTTTAAAGAATATAGACTGGATAGGATGTCAGAGCTAAGAATTTTTCCTGAAATCAACCAGAATATAAAAAGTAAACTAATTAAGATTTCTTTTTTTATTTTGCCTGAATTGGCGAAACATTATGAGGGGCAGTTTGATGATTATGAAGTAATCGATTTACTTGATGGGACGAAAAAAGTGAATATGCAGATACATAGCTTTTTTAGAGCAAAAAAGATATTATTTTCTTATCTTGAACAAATAAAAATAATAGAGCCAAAGGAATTTGCGGAGGATTGCTTGAGAACATTAAAAGAGATGACAAAAAATTATTGTCTCAAAAATTGAGAATTTTTTTATTGTAAGATACTATATAGGAAGGAATATTCAATGATAAAAAAAGAAAACAATCTTGATGAACACAAAAAAGTAGTTTTAGCTGCACTATTGCACGATATTGGAAAATTTCGTCAAAGAACAGGATTGCCATTAACAGTGTCGGATGAGTTTGATTATCAAAATTATTTACCTGAATATAATGGTAAAAAGTCTCATTACCATGCTGCTCACACTGGGGTAGCTTTAGCTAATATTAATAAAAATTATTTTGATATAGATGGGGATGTTATAAATATTGCCTCAACTCATCATTTATCACAAACTCAGTTTAGTTTTGATAAAAAGTTGGAACCTTTGTATGCTATTGTTAAAAAAGCAGATTGGCTATCAAGTGGTTTGGATAGAGAGTCAAGCAAGAAATATGAAAAAAGCGAAACAGATACAAATGAAAGGTTTAATGTTGGACAACAGGACTATAAAAGAGCCAGATTAGAATCTATTTTTTCTCAAATAAAAACTGATAATCAAGTACAACATATTATAAAAGTATGTTCTCTTAATAAGCTTTCAGCAAAAAATAGTATGCCTAAAGACAAAGCTGAATTGTCACAGCAAACGGCAGAAGCACAATACAAATTATTTTGGAGTGATTTTGAGGCTACACTTAAAGGAATTGATTATTCGCTTAAGGAAATCAATTTTAATCAATTTTATTTAACGATGTTGACTCTTTTAGAAAAATATACCTGGTGCATCCCTTCATCTTCTTATGATGTTATTCCAAATGTTTCCTTGTTTGATCATTTAAAAACAACAACCGCTTTTGCTGATGCGCTTTACTTATATCATGAGGATAAAAAAACTTTAACTTATAAAAATATTATGGAGAGCAACTTAGCTGAAAATAAATTTTTATTAATACAAGGTGATTTTTCAGGAATACAAAAATTTATTTTTAACATTAAAGGACATTCTCATGCCGCTAAAATATTGCGTGCAAGATCATTTTTTGTGTCTATAGCTACCGATATAGTGGCTTATAAAATATGTAAGGATATTGGCCTTACTCCTGCTGGAATAGTTATGAACGCAGGCGGTAAATTTACAATATTAGCTCCTAATACAGGTAAGACAAAAATAGTAATAAATAAAATTGAAAACGAAGTTAACAAGAGAATGTCTGAGTTAACATATGGTGAGACAAGAATGAATATTGCTTATGTTGAAGCTGCCGAACAAGACTTTTTTACTCATCTAGATAATGTTCCTATGTTTTTTAATAAGATGAATGAAATTAATAATGCCTTGGATGAGAAAAAATTAAAAATTATTATTGATGAAGATTCTGCAGTTTTTAGTAATTATTTAAATTCATGGACTGAGAAAAATCAAGATACTGGTGCTTGTGTGTCTTGTAATACAAATCCAAAAGTAAAAGGTGATTTTTGTGAACAATGCTCAATGATGGATAGTATGGGTAAACAAATAATTAAAGCTGAATATCTTTCTATTGGAAGTGAAATAGAAGGATTTGATCTTTTGCTTGGTTATAAAATTAATTTTGTAAAAGATGCTAACGCTGAATATGTTTTTACTTTAAAAAGCGATGAAACTGCTGATGGTTATCCAGTGAAGCGGTATGCTGGTAATTTGCCAGTATTAACGGCCAATGACCTCAATGATGATAGGTTTTGTGGAATGACAGAGACACAATTTGATAAAAATGAATTTAAGGAAGGATACCCAAAAACTTTTACACATCTTGCTTATCAATCATTGAATGAAGTAACAAAGCAGGGCAAACCTTTTCTGGGTGTTATTAAGGCAGATGTTGATAATTTAGGATATATTTTTTCAAAGGGATTTATGGACATAAAAGATAAGAAAGAGATAAATGAATTAACTTTTTCAAAATATGCATCATTGTCTAGAATGCTGGATTATTATTTTACAGTAGTGTTGATTGAAGAAATTAAGGAGAAAAAACTTAATATATATACTGTTTTTGCTGGTGGAGACGACTTATTTCTTATTGGTTCTTGGACGGATATGTTTAAGGTAATAAAATTTATAAAAAAAAGTTTCAAGAGTTATGTTGCGAACAATGAGGGACTTCATCTTTCAATGGGGTTTGCTTTGGCAAAACCATCCTTACCTGTACCTAAAATAGGAGAGTTAGCCGAGGAGCAATTACTATTATCAAAAAATAAAGGGAAAAACTCCTTCACAATGTTTAATCAAACAGTTAATTGGGATAGTTTTGATTTATTAATGGGTGTTGGCGAAGAGATTGAGAAGTATAAACTTTCTACTCAATATTTGTATAGGATAATACAATTTTGTGAGATGTCAGAAGGAGAAACTCCACGAGATTTGATGTGGAAACCTATGTTTCATTATGTAACTAATAAGAATTATGGAAAAAGAGAAAATATGGAAACAAGAAATTATTTATTGGGTGTTTTTGACGAACAGGGGAAAAATAGTCGAGATGGTTTTGATAAACAAATTGAGACTTGGGGAAAAAAATTAAATATCCCTTTAAGTAAAATGTTATATGAAGAACGAGATTAAAAGGAGGTAGAGGTATGGAGTTTTGGAAGGACAAAGAGAAAGGCATAGTAAATGCTGAATTGTTTTCAAAGAAAGCAGAAGAAATAGTTATTAGTCTTACAAGTGTGAATAAGTGGGAAAAAATTGAAAAGGAATTGGATAAAAATCAAATAAGAAAATTTTATAATGATGTGTTAACAATAAAATCTAAAATAAATAGTTCAGAAAATATTGAATTAGAGTTTGAACGACAAAAACCATATTTAAATATGCTTAGAGCTAAGGTCGCTTATGCTAGATCAAGGAAACATATCCGAGGAGACAATTTTGTGTTATTTATTACAAACAGCCTGAATGAAGTAAATGATGTTCAAGATTTTAAAGTATTTTGTAGTTTATATGAAGCAGTTATTGCTTATTTTGGTAACTAGGAGGTAAAGATGAAATTAAGTAAATTTATAGAGATAAAAGGATCAATTGTTTTAGAGAGTGGGTTACATATTGGTGCAGGTAATGATGAAGTGCATATTGGAGGAATAGATTCTCCAGTAATAAAAAATCTTTTAAATAATCAGCCATATATTCCTGGTTCATCAATTAAGGGAAAAATTAGATGCTTGTTAGAACAAGTGACAGATAGAATTGAAACCAATAAAAAAGATGAAGGTGTTCCCTTTTTTTCCAGTGGTGATGATTTGCTATGTAAAATGTTTGGAAATGGAAAGTCTGATCTACAGTATAAGGGTGGGCCTACTAGATTGGTTTTTTCTGATTGTAATTTATTAAATGCAGAATTATTAAGAGATCACAATGCGTTAACTGAGGCAAAATATGAGGTTGTGATTAATAGAAAAACGGGTACAGCGGCAGGAGCTGGACCTAGGCAAATAGAACGTGTTCCTGCTGGAGCTGAATTTGAGTTTAGGGTAGTTGTAAAAGTTTTTGATACAGATGACGCAGAACTGATGAAGAGTTTTTTGAAGTTAGGATTGAAGCTTTTGGAAATAGATTGTTTGGGTGGTGGTGGCTCTCGTGGTTATGGGAGGGTTAGTTTTAAAAATTTAACAGAAGGTGATGTAGCTGTTAACTTAGATGGTGATCTTGGTGAGCTTATAGAAAAATTCACAAAAAAATAAGGAATCAATGCAAACATTAAAAGTAGTAATTAAACCACTATCGTCATTTTCTACAACCATTCACAGTGATACACTTTTTGGTGCTTTTTGTTGGAATTATTTGGATAAATATGGTGCAGATAAATTAAAAAAGATTCTTGATTGCAATGCAGTAGTCTTCTCTAATATTTTTCCTGAGGGTTATCTCCCTTGTCCGATTATCCCTAATGGCAATAAAGTAGTTAGTAGTGTTAAAGAGTATGCAAGCATTAAAAAGTTGAAAAAAATTAGATACTTACCAATATCTTGTTTTCAGGATCAATTATCTATAAACAAGTTGCTTTCACTAAAAGAAACACTAATAGACAGTGTTCCTTTAGAAAGCAAAGATCAAGTGGTTGTTAGAAATGCAATTGATCGAAACACTGGAACTGGTTTAAGTGGAGCACTTTTTTCTGATTCAGAGACTTTTTATAAAGAAAACACAAGTTTATGTTTTTATGTGAGATTTAATGAAAATGTTTTATTAAAAGAAGAAGTAACAGAAGTTGTTAAATTGTTAACATTGTTTGGTATTGGTAAGGATAAAAGTACAGGTAAAGGTTCATTTGAAAAACAGTCAATTAACGAAAGTGATTTGCCTCTATATAAAGGTGAAAAACATTTTATTTCACTTTCCAATGGCTTACCTGATGATGCTTGTGAGTTAGAATATGGAAAGCTTATTACTAAGTATTCTAAGCATGGAAGAGGCTCTTTGTTTCGTAAAAACCCTGTTCAGCTGTATGTGGAAGGTAGTTTGTTTAAAATTACTGAACCGAAAGATTATTATGGAACTTATTTAGATAATGTTTCGTTGCAAATAGGGCACAAGCATCATGCTTGTTTGTTCCCAATGTTTATTGACATTGATTTGTCTATGGGAAAATTCGTATGAGCAAGCTGAATGTACAAGGAATAGAAATAAACAT
Source organism: Candidatus Margulisiibacteriota bacterium (assembly GCA_028706105.1). Lineage (NCBI taxonomy): Bacteria > Bacillati > Candidatus Margulisiibacteriota > Candidatus Margulisiibacteriota bacterium. The sequence continues at coordinate 1,886 of JAQWCF010000082.1, read as the reverse complement.
TCTAAGACAGGATGAGGAGGATTTTATATCTCTAACTGATATGCTACAGGCAAAAGATGGTGAATTTTTTATTTCTGACTGGCTTAGGAACAGAAATACGGTGGAGTTTTTGGGGATTTGGGAAAGGATTTATAATCCTGATTTTAATTATGGCGAATTTGCCATAATTAAAAGTCATGCAGGACTCAACAACTATAAAATTAGTGTTAAAGAATGGGTATCGAAAACTAAGGCAGTTGGATTAATTGCCAAAGCCGGAAGATACGGCGGAACCTACGCACACAAAGATATCGCTTTTGAATTTGGCATGTGGATAAGTGCAGAATTTAAAATATATCTGATAAAAGAATTTCAACGGTTAAAATCTCTGGAACAAACCCAACTAGATTGGGATGTAAAAAGAATTCTAACTAAGATTAATTATAGGATTCATGCTGATGCAATAAAAGAAAACCTAGTGCCTTCAAAGTTGAATAATTCTCAAATTAGCATAATTTATGCAAGCGAAGCAGATGTTTTAAATATGGCACTTTTTGGTGTTACTGCAAAGCAATGGAGGGATGCAAATCCTGATAAAAAAGGAAATATTCGTGACTATTCCAATGTATCCCAATTAGTTTGCTTAGCTAATCTAGAAATTTTAAATGCACATTTTATCGAGACAAGTTTGGAGCAGAAAGACAGATTAATTAAATTGAATCAAGTAGCTATTAGACAGATGCAGTTACTAACGGAGACTATAGGCATAAAGAAATTAAAGGGAGATTAATTTATGATAAAACAACCGTTTATAGAGATACCAATACAGATAGAGGTGCTTACTCCTGTTCATATAGGAATGGGCGAAGACTATTATCCAACAGATTATGTTATTGCGGATAATAAATTACATTTTATTGATAGAAATAAATTCACTAAGCATTTAATGGAGAACGAAAAATGGAATGAGTTTGTAAATGTATGTAGTGAGCAAGGGGATAGAGCGATACTTAGCATTAGAAAATTCATAAAAGATAATTTCCATGTTGGGTGCTCTAAATATGAAGTAGATAATGTGTGTAGTGATTTAGAAAAAAAATATAATAATCCAGAAAACACCGGACATAGAGGAGTAATAAGCCAAACAAGCATAGAACGAATTATTCGAACTTCTTTTTATAATGAACCCATCTTGCCTGGCAGTTCTGTAAAAGGTGCGTTTATGACTGCCCTGATGAATAATATGAAGGATAAAACCATAATTAGTTCAGGAGGTTTTGAGCACAACAAGAGAACAATGAATGTTGTTGGGCAGATGATTTCTTTTTCTGATTTTGATTTAGTCAAAGGGTCATGTGGAGTAAAAATATCTAAAAATATTAAATTTTTTGGTGCAGAGAAAGACACACAGTCAGTTCCTTCTAACAAAGAACATGTTTCAATAGGCTCAGCGTTTGTTGGCAAGGTGAAGATAAATACTATTAATAAAGATTTTGTAAGGCAATATGAAGCTATTGTTGGTCAACCAATACTGCAATTTAAAAAAACATTTTTTCAATTAATTAATGATTTTTATTTTAAAGATGTTTATGCTTTTGAGAATGACCAATTTAAATATTATAAAAGTTCTTTTAATTTAGGTTTAGTAAGCGAGAATGTAGCTATGTTGAAGATAGGGAAACATTCCGGTGCTTATGGTGTTACCGTCCATCCTTTGCAAAAGAAGCAGATAAAGATAATGCAGGGTAAAGGGAATAAACCTAAATATGGAGATAATCAAACAACTGTTTGGACTATTGATGATTTACCTATGGCCTGGTGTAAGATTTCAGAAATAAGTAGTGATGAATATAGACAGAAAAGAGAGATTATTAAGAAAAGAAGAAGTGAATATGAAGAAAAACTGA
>JAQWCF010000081.1 GCA_028706105.1 Candidatus Margulisiibacteriota bacterium | reverse complement strand
CAATCCCCCTATCGCTACGCGACTTCCCCAATCCCCCTATCGCTACGCGACTTCCCCAATCCCCCTATCGCTACGCGACTTCCCCCTTTATCAAGGGGGACTATTAAAGGCAAAAATACATGAAGAAATAAACAATTAAACAGTGACGAAGTCACCTAAACACATAAACAGCCTTTAATTGATTTGGCATTATTTGATTAATTTGACATTTGGGCTTTGTCATTTGTCATTTATAAATCACCTTTCACTATTCCCCACTTATCATTGACGATTAATTTAATATTTTTTATTATATAATTAATGGTATCTAAAAAACTCCCACAAATTAGTTTGTTTTCATTTTTTGCATTTTTTTTTATTGGACTAAGGATTCTTCTAACTTTTCTTACCCCACTTACAGCTGATGAAGGTTATTATTTACAATGGGCCTACCATCCAGCACTGTCATATATGGACCATCCAGGCATGGTCTCCTGGATAAATAGTTTATTTATCTTTTTGTTTAAAGAACCATTAGTTAGTATCAGGATTGCAGCTGCAGTATGCCTAACGACGACTCTTTTCTTTGTTTATAAAACAATTATGTATCTAACAAATGATAAAACTAAAGCCTATTTAGGCGCATTACTTTATTTCCTAATACCATATAACTTCATCTTTGCTATCACAATGCAAGTTGACCAGCCACTATTAATGTTCTTTTCAATGGCAGTATTTTTCTCGCTTAAATACATTAATGAAAATAAACCTAAATACCTATATATTCTTACTGTTCTTTTTGGACTAGCGTTCTTAAGCAAATATATGATTATAGTTCCTATAGTTAGTTTGTTTATCTATCTTCTTATTACAAATAAAAAACTTATAATAAATAAGCACTTCTTGTTTTCAATACTCATATTTCTAATTATTATTTCACCTATTTTAATTTGGAACTTTAATAATAATTGGAGTTCACTTAGTTTTCATGCTTCTAGAATAGGAACAGAACCATTATTTAAATCTCTTATTGAATATATACTGGAACAATTCCTGTATATTACTCCGATGATCTGGATTAACTTGATAATAGTAAACAAAACCAAAAAAAACAAACTACAGAAAATAGCTTACACTTTATTTATATCAGTAATGATATTCTTCCTTGTATTCAGCTTAAAAACGAAAATTTGGCCACATTGGACTTCATTAGCATATTTCCCCTTAAGCATCTATTTAGCTTCAATTTTAGAAGAAAGACGACTTAAAACATTAACGATTCATATAATGATTTTTATTTCACTACTGGTAACTTGTTTAGGATTTACCGGACCAAGAGTTTTCTTAGACCAAGGCAAATTCAATCAGAACAGAAACCTAATAACAAAACTTGAACAAGAAACAAACACTTCATTAAAAGACATTAACGTTTATGCAGATTTTCATGGAGCCTGTGGTGAGTTAAGTTATTACTTAAAAAAACAAGTATATATGCCTACAAAATTATTAGACATAAATGGTAGATGGGGGGCTAACCAACATGCACTATGGCTAGAAGAAGAAATATCAACAACTGCACCAATAATAGTTTTTGCGTCTTCTCACTTTGAAACTGAACTTAAAAAACATTATAAATCAGTGGAAAAACTTGATGTAAGATTATTTACAATTGAGGGACATATTAACAGAAATAATTTTTATCTCTGCAGATAAACTATTTTAGTAAAACAGAAACGATTGTTTGATAATATTGTTTTGCTATTTCATACCAATAATTCGGGTCAGAATCATTTAACATTTATTAACTTACCCTTTTTTTCAATTTCTGAAAATAATTTCCACCCTTGACTCTTTTTATGCTCATACTCCTCCTCTGAATACAATAAAAGATCTATGCTATATTCATCTGAAATAATGCTTTTTTTTATTCTAAGAAGCTCCTGCATTTTATCTGGAATATTATTTTTAATAACTAACAGATCCAAATCACTATCCTCTTTTGCTGTTCCATCTGCATAGCTTCCAAAAAGATACACAGCTTCAGGATTGGACACATTATTAATCGTTTTAATAATTTGGTTGATATTATCAATACTTAACATATTAAAAAGTATATCATGTTATATACGTAAGATTAAGTTATTACTTAAAAAAACAAGTATATATGCCAACAAATATGTTAGACATAAATGGTAGATGGGGAGCTAACCAACACGCATTATGGCTAGAAGAAGAAATATCAACAACTGCACCAATAATAGTTTTTGCTTCTTCTCACTTTGAAACTGAACTTAAAAAACATTATAAATCAGTGGAAAAACTTGATGTAAAATTATTTACAATTGAAGGACATATTAACAGAAATAATTTTTATTTTTGTAGTTAATGTAACTTCTGAAACAACCAAAGATTAGAGATATTTGTAGATGTATAATTAAGATCATCTAAATATTTTTTTATCAACAAATCATTACTAATAATATCCTTTTCTCTTCGAACATCTCCTAATAAAAGAGAAGTAAGCACTTTTATTGGTTGCTTCTTAAATAAATATGGCAAGTCCTTTTCTGAAACATAAGGATATTTTTTAACAACCACAAACTCTGTATTAGATGGTTCCGCTCCTACCCTAAATAATCTTTCGCGATATTGCAAATGTCCCTGTAAGTTAGAATCAGCTGCCACACTCGCATTCATAGGAATTAATTTTAATATTTGATAATGAGCCTTTATATTTTTTGGTGGTATAAAATTTCTAACCTCAAAAAAAATCATAAACAGTAAATTAATAATCACAAAAAAAATCATAAAAAATTTGCTAACTTTTACCCAATTACTTTTATGATTAACTATCTTTTCATAAGCAAAAATACCTGCAATAAAAACTATTGGAGTAAAAACAATAGCATAATGCGCTGTAATATCCACAAAGTTTAAATTGGTGGAAAGTGTATTCTGCATAAAAACACCAACCCCAATTAAAACCAGAGGAGAAAATAATGATAAAAACCCTAATGGAGCAAAAAGTGCCAAAAAATATCCAATATTATTAATTGAAAAAAACTTCTCTAATAAAACATTAGGATGAAAAATCATAGTGTTAACTTTTCCCATCAACCCCTCTCCTAAATAACTATAATTAGATGAATAGTTTACAGAACTCATATAAATAGATGATGATTGTCTAGCAAATAATGGGATTAACCAACCAAGCAAATAAACAGAACTGATAATCCCCCCAAAAAAAGCAAAAACCCCAAATTTCCATCTTCGTTTGATTGCCGTCAGGTAAACAGCCACAAAAGACAGATAGGACACAGCATTCTCTTTAAGAAATGGAAATAAGAAAATCAATATTAACAACAGTAAATCTTTCTTCTTCTCAATTGAATAAATCATCCAGGATAAAGCAGCTGCTTGCCATAATTCACCATGAAAATCATTCCCATACGACCTAAAAGGTAAATAAAAGAAAAGAAGTATGGATATAATAAAAATTTTATCTTTACCTATCTTCTCTGATGCAAAAGACAATATAGGATATACCATTAATGCTGCTAGTAATCCTTGCATAATAAACATCCAAAAAGGAGAAGTAGCTATTGCATAAAAAGGGACAAATAGTAAAAGCCAAGGATAAAAATGATCAGCAAAAAAAGACATATTAAAAGCATGCAAAAACAGTCCTTTACCATGTACAAAGCTCCAAACACTGTGGTCAAAAAAATAAAAATCATGAAAGGTAGTTTTAAAAAAAAGAAAAGAAAAAGACCTATATAAAAATATATAACTAAAGAAAAACATTAACGGCACAATAATGTGTTTGTTTGTTTTTATAACTGAAATGAATACTTCTAAATAATTTCTTTTTTTACTGTCCATTGAGGTTTACCAGTATGATCCAAGTATAATTTACCCAAATATTCACCTATTAGACCAAGAAAAACTAGTTGTATGCCTGAAAAAAATAAAATTGATACAATAATTGAAGACCAACCAACAGGAGTGTCAGGAATCATTAATTTCTCTACTAAAAACATGATAGCAAATACAAATGAAATAAAAGCCACTATTATTCCCAATAAAGTAAATATTCTGAGAGGAATAACAGAGAAATTAATAAACATATTAAGCCATAAGCTAACCAATTTTGATAGAGTATAATTTGATCTACCCTCTTCACGCTTATTGTGTTCAACATAAACTGCACTATAATTACTTGTTGATCTCAGTATCAATCCATCAATATAAGGAAACGGACCCTTATACTTTATTATCTCTTCCACTAATCCCTTTTCTATTACCTTAAAACTAGAAAGATAAAGATCCTTTGGTTTGTTAATTAGATACGTTGCAACAATATCATTGAATCTACTGCCAAAATTTCTAAACAAACTATGCTTCTTTTTTTCATATTTAGAATAAACAACATCATATCCTTTTTGTATTTCATCAAGTAATTTTTTAATCTCTGATGGAGGGTTCTGGAAATCATCATCAATAATAACAGCATAATCACCTGTCATGTAGTTGAGCGCACACATAACAGCATTATGCTCACCTGAATTTTTTCTTAAAGCTATAAATTTCACATCTTTATTATTAATGGCAAGCTCTGTACATAGGGCTACACTGTTATCTTTGCTACAATCATCCACTAAAATAAATTCAACATTATAACCAAAACTCTTTAGTTCTGAACGAACATTATCAACAAGCCTAGAAATTGAAATAGCACCATTATAAACAGGGATACAAACAGAAACTAACACTATTACTCCTCTAAAAATTGATTGATCAAACTACAAACTATTTTAACATCTTCTTCGCTATGTGCATAAGAAATAGGTAAACTTAAAATTGTATTATGTATTTCTTCCGCTATTGGATAATCTAAATAATCAAACATTCCTTTTAGCGCATTCTGTTTTGCTGGTTGTAAAGGATAATGAATTTCAGTGCCAACTCCATTATCTATTAGAAACTTCTTTAACTTATCTCTTTCTGGAACTCTTATTGGATAAATATGGAACACATCATAAAAGTTATCAATCCGAATTGGTTTAATAACTTTATTTGTTAGTTCTTTATCATAAACTTCAGCTAACTTTCTTTTATGTAAATTGATATCATCAAGATACTTTAATTTCACACTTAGAAATGCTGCTTGTAGCTCATCTAATCTGGAATTATAACCAACAACCTCATTATAATATTTTACCGTTGAACCATAATTCCTATACATTTTTGCTTTTTGATAAACATTTTCATCATTTGTAATAATAGCCCCACCATCACCAATGCAACCTAAATTTTTTGTTGGATAAAAGCTAAAAGCTCCTGCTTCACCGAATGTACCAACCTTCTTGCCGTCAATATTAGCACCGTGAGCTTGAGCACAATCTTCTACAATTTTAAGATTATTTTGCTTAGCAATTCTTATGATTTCATTCATTTTCACAGGTTTACCATAAAGATGTACAACCATAATAGCTTTTGTCTTTATTGTTATCTTTTCTTGAACTTTCAATGGATTTAAATTATATGTATCTAACTCAGACTCAACCAATACTGGAGTTAATCCACTATGTAAAATTGCTAAAATTGTTGCAATATAAGTATTCGCTGGAACAATAACTTCAGAACCTTTTTCAAAACCAAATGTCATCAAAGAAATAGTGAGAGCATCTAATCCATTCGCAACACCAATACAATATTTAGCATTATTATATTCAGCAAATTTCGCTTCAAATTCTAATACTCTTTTACCTAATACGTACCAACCACTTTTAAGAACTTCAAGAGAAACATCATTGAGTTCATTTAAAAAATCCTCATTTACTAAACCTAGGTTCTCATAAGGGATCATCTAATATTCCTTATAAATATAATCATCTGGGTTAAATTTGGTTGAAGCAAAAACTTGAAGAATACAGTCTTCCGAAAAATTATCCATAAAGTGCCAATCTTCTGGCTCAAGCAATAAAGCTTTACTCGGAGTATCTAATTCAAAAACCTCTAAAGGTGCTTCTTTAGAACTCTTATTGCAGATTCTACACTTTCCCTTTAGAGAAACTAATAACTGTCTAGTCTTCTTATGCCTATGCTTGCCTCGCACAGAACTATCGACTCCATAAATAAAAAATATTCTTTTTATATCAAATGGTATCTCGTCTTCAATGACAGTTAAATTGCCTCTTTTATCAGTTAATGTCTTTAAGTCTAGTACTTTTGCCATCTACCTATTATCCTCAACATCCTGCATTATTTCTTCTACTGTAAACTTATTAGTATCAATGCCATATTTTTCACAATTAACTGTTTCATATTTGAACCATTTGTAATTAAAACAAAATCTATCCCAAGCGCTTATTTTTACTCTAAAAATGGTTATCATTAAGCTTATTAACCAACTAGGTATCTTTATCCTAAAAAACGTTTTCTTGCCATAATAAGAAGCTACCTGCTTAACAAAGTCTTTTAAAGTCACATAATCATTACCTAGAACCAAATCATGCTTGTTTTTAACGTTTTCCATAATATAAATTACACACTTAGCAATATCTTCAGTATGCATAAAATGGAATCCAAAATCTATATAAAAGTGACGTAATAATTTTATTTGATTGTTTAAATTAAGAAGCCCCTTACTAATATGGGAATATGGTCTATCTTTAGCGCCACCTATCACCACAGTAGGATAAACTCTTATTATCTTATCTGCTAACGCATGGTTCTTTGTCAGATGATAAATATCATATTTACACTTGATATAACCGGTACCTTCTGTTTGAGCTTCTTCCAAAAGGACATTACCACGCCCCAAAATACTGGCTGTTTCAAATTGAATGAACTTCTTAAGTCTTTTTGGATTAACTAAAGATAGCATTTTTACAACACCCTGAACATTAGACTCTTTCGTCCCTCCCCAACTAGTTGCAACGTTTATGACGTAATCTGATTCCTTCAAATATTCAGCTGCATTCTCAATTATTGACATATCTCCCTTGATAATTACTACATTTTCACTTTCACGTATCTTAGGAAGAAGTCTATTCCCATCTCTAATTAACAAAAACAACTTATATTCAGACCTATTAATCAACTGTTCAACAAGATATGTCCCGATACAACCGGTTGACCCTGTTATAAAAATATTTTTTACCAAAACTTTATTAAATTCCATATTCCCGGCTTTCTTCTTGGATTGAGCTTTGCGAAATGATCAGCATCAAAACCTTTAGCTTCCCACTTATCAAAATCATTATACCAGTTGCCTTTAAAGCTGAAAACGCAGCGTTTCCCTGGCGACTTACTCTTAGGATAAAGACTATCCTTCCAAAAAACAAAAACAGGCACATTATATGCCCCAGCAACATGATACATTCCAGTATCATTTCCAATAACAAACTTTGCACCATTAATAAGACCTAAACTTTTATCAATATTATTAAGTTCTACTTTTGGGTCATTAACCCAATCCTTCATATAATTTATATATCTTTCATAATCGACATCAGCTCCAATAAAAACTATCTGATATTTTTGATTTAATTTAGATAAAAAATATTTATATATCTCGTCACCTGGATCCTTTTTGTCTAGCCAACCACTACCAGGCGCATGACCTCTAAG
>JAQWCF010000080.1 GCA_028706105.1 Candidatus Margulisiibacteriota bacterium | reverse complement strand
TGTCTGCCTTTTGCTTAACCCTCAAATAGTTCTTAGCAAAAGCCATTAAATCAACGTCTCGTTTAGCTGAATGATCTTGCTGTTGTGACCTTCCTAAAAATGAATGGACTGGATTGAACATCATAGCTTTTATACCTAATGATTTTATAAATTCATAAATAACATCAATCTTGTCTTGGGAATATTCCGTAATAACAGATACAGTCGAAACATGAACTCCTCTTTTTACAAGCTCTCTCATATTTTTTATTATTTTCTCAAAAGCATCTGTTCCCTCCGTACGCTGAGTATCATTAATTTCCTTATTACCATCAAGAGAAACACTAACAACAATATTTTTTTCAACTATCCAATCAATAATATTTGGTGAGAACACACCGTTAGTTTGTAGTCTAATAATCCTCTTATCTGTTTTCTCATCAATATAGGCAACAATCTTCTTTATCTCTTCAATCATTAAAGTTGGCTCGCCACCACCATGAAACTCAACCTCTAAACCATACAAATCATCGCTATAAAGTTTGTTTAAATAATTAATTGCCTTGTCAGCATTTATCTCACCTGACGTACATAAGCCCTCGTTTTCACAACTGATATTCAACAAGTCACCCTCTCCTGCACTCAAATAACAGTACTTACACCGTAAATTGCATCTATCCGTCATGTGGAAACGTACTTTTTTAACAAATCCATTTACTCTCGCTATTTGCTCTATTGATTGCCTAAAAAACTGCTTTCCCTTTGGGACAAGAATACCAGCCTTAATAAAATGTTCACGATAAACATTGTCAAACTCCATTGGAGAAAGTGATTTAAAGTATCTTGTTGGAACACCAACAATCCTACCAATCAAAGCTAAGAAAAAATATAAACGATTATCGCGTTTATCAATAAAAAAAATATCCTTAATTGGCTCAGTTTCATTGGAATACTCGACAGGCAATTCTTCACTATATTTACCTAAACGCACTATCTCAATACCTGAATTCAACTTATTATACTTATTCAACAGACTGTCTACTATTTCCTGAGGGATATACTGTTTCTCCCATTTAGAAGTAATTCGTTTACCAATATCCTTAAAATACATCTCAGAAACAAAATCAGCCAGCGACTCTCGGCGAATATATTCAGGACTATTCTTTTGCATAGATAAAGACATGTTGTTCTGTAACAAAAGCCTATCAGTAAAATAATGTGCTAATTCATGCACACCCACAAACAAAATATCCTCAGACATTTTATCTAATTCAGGAACTGCTATGGCAAACCCTTTTCTATTAGAAAATCCAACTGACTTACCTCTTGAGTCTGTTAAAGAGTTAATAAGCCAAACATGCAAATCTCCTTTAAATTCAACATCTGTTACAAAAGACATAAACTTTAGTGCGTGAGTAAACTTTTCTAAATGTCTGTTTTTAAAAGCATTTAGCTCGTTAAAAACTATTTCTGTCTGCCAACCTTGTTTATATTTTTCATACTCTGCTTCCAAAAAAAGAAAAAAACTTTCACTAACTATCTGAAACTCATACTTAAGCAATTCCTTCTCTGGAAAAAGATCAAAATACTCCAACAAACTTTCCCACAATCCAAAAGTTGATTTAACCTCACCATAAAAAGGAAAATGCGATAAAACGGCAATGTTATTACTTAAATAAGTAAAAACATCCTTTGGAAAATTTAACTGAGTAGCATTAACATATTGCTCATTATATACAGAAGAGGGTTCATCAACCTCTAAATGAGCTAAAAGATGGTACCAGAAATTGGTAAAAATATCATAATGTAATTGTATCATTTTTCTATTGTAAAACGTCTAGCTTCAACAGGACAAGCTATTCTGATTTTTTAAATTACTTCTTTCGAGAAATAGATTTCAAATAAGACTTAAAGGCACTTCTCTTCGAATCAGCCATCTGAGTTGCAACTTCCTCATCTTTTTTCTTAGCAATCTGTTCATCATAATCTTCTTTTCTTCTCTCATATTCTGAATTTAATTCATCATTAACAATAGATACCATAATCCTTGCTAAAATAACTTCCATATAAATACTATTAAGCTCAATAATTGAATGTGCAGAAGAAAGGTTTGTTCCAATACTGACATTATTCCAACCTATATTACTTAAGAAATCATATAGTTGTCTTATTTCAGCATCTGTCATTGGTAAAACTGGAGGCAAAGCATTCGCATCTCCTGCTTGTAAAAAAGTTTCTAATGTTTGTCCAGCCGATACCTCCAAAGCTTTGAATTCTTCAAAGGTAAGACTTTGCATAGCTACTGTATTAATAGAAAACTTCCTATCTTCAATATCATTTTCAATTGATGAAATATCCATAATAAGAGACTCACCGCTTATTGAAACATTTGATAAAGCATCAACAAACGTACTGCTCAATCCTACTCCACTTCCACTCATATTATGAACCAACACCTCAACATTATTACCCTTAAATGAAGTTGCATTGCTACCTGCATGACTAAAAACAAAGTCTCCTAACACCAGAGTACGACTAAACTCATCCCGCATCGCTCTTTCCATTGTAGACCTAATATTATCCTTACCCTGTGAGCCACTATATTTCATAGAAGTCATTTTGGCCTTAACCGTCTCATACTGGGTAATATAATCGTTCGTTGTAGAGTAATTAAATTTGGAAAGATCCATTTTTGTAACAATATCTGCGCTTGCAGAATTAACAGCCAGTCTCCCTGCTGTCTCATACCACCCAACCCTATTAACCATCGAATAAGAATCAGCATTAGAAGCAATGTCTCCATCTTCTGAAACAAAAGCATTCTCAACAAATCTAGATTGAAACTCTGAACCAAGTATCAACGGATCAAAATTATCTTTCATATAAAACTCATTTTTAAATAATTCTTCTAAAGAGTTTTTGCCTTTGTTCGTATTATCACCTGCCCCAATCTGTAACATATCCGTTACCTGGGAAGCATAGTGATTAAACTTACCTAGTTGAACATCCACATATCCAATATTAGCCCTAGCTCTATCTCTTATCATCAGCAAAGCATCATAAACGGTAATAGCTTCAGAATTAACAGAGCCATCTCCATCAAAGTCGGAAAGATCTAAATGACCACTAGTACCAGCCGTAGTTGTAAAGTCTCTGGCATATTCTTCTACGATATTTTTATTATTTCCAGGCAAATATGAATAACCACCACCAGCTAAATCACCACCAATCCCATTTGCCCACGCTAAGTTATAAGAGTCTCCTCCATTATTTGCAATATTCCCAGATGTACAACTCGTAAAGCTGATGTCCGTACTGTGCGATTCACGAGTTGCTATTACCTCACCTTTATCATTTTTTATTGTTGGCGGATATACGCTATTAATATCTGTACTCGGCTCATTTAGACTTACCATTGTACCACTTACTGACATAGTACCAGCTTGATCCGTTAGCTCCTTCTTGCCATTATACTTATCCTTATCGTATGTTGCCGAATATGTTACCTTGTACTTTACGCTATAGTTAGATACAATCCCGCCAACTACATCCGATAAATCATCATCTATGGTTATCGCTGCTCCATTAGATGCAGTAAAGGCAGAACTTATAGCATCTGTGAATAACCCCCAATCAGCTTGCGCAGCAGCACTAAAAACACTATTCTTTTTTATCGCATTAGCATAATCAACACCATTAGAAGACACCCAATTTGCATTATCAGCAACCGACCATTTTTTCTCAAGGATATTAATTACATTATTAACCATATCCAAAGCCTCATAAGGGATAACTCCATCATCTTTAGTGAGGCTTGTTGGTAAATTTTCTTTTATCCCCAAAATATTACTTGGAATATTTAAAGTAACAAAAGTCCACAAATTGTTTAACTCAGCACCAGTAAAAGATCCATCCGATCCATCAACCCAATTAAAACCCTTTGCCTCATTACATTTTTTAACTTCTTTTACTGCACTTACAAAATCACGTGAAACAAACATTGATAGCAAGGTATCTTTAGTACTCACCTTAAGCTTTGAATTCGTTAAACCTAAGGCACTATATTCAATATTTTTAACTCCATTTAACCATGCTGAAAGTTCAGTGCCCAATAAGGCGTTATTTATAATATCAATAAGCGTATTTATCTGTGCTCTAGTAAACGTATACTCATTACCTTGTGCATCGGTATATCCTTCTCTTATTAATACCTCAAAAGAATTTAATCCTATCTTTGGATCTATGCCTTGAAGCACCATATATGTTGTTACATCATTTTCTGTTTTTTCTAAAATAATCCCTTCATTAATTAATATCTTCTTTAAAATATCTCTTTTTACAGAAGAGGTTGCATCATTATCAATGTCACTATCAGAGATAGAACTTGTAGCAAAACCATGCATCCAAGGTGGTATTGTATTGGAATCAGTAAAATCAAGATTAGAAAACTCATTGGTTGATACGCCTGCATTATTATCCCCTGTATCACTAAAATCTATTGCACTCATTCTCTCATATAAACTACCCACGAACACACCAATTTGTTTATAATCCTCATCTACTGCTCCAGCAACAATTTTACTGTAAAGCTCCCTCTTTTCCATGGCGATACCTTGCGAAGCATCAACCTCTGAAAAATTAAAATCTGAACCATTTATTATACCCTTAAAGGATTCCTTAATTGCACCCTTTCCATTATATCCATTTTCGCTACCACCAATAGACACAGTAAATAATGGCGACAATTTACTAAGAACCATATTTTCTATCAGCGTCATAGCATCTACAGTTTTTGTGGTTATTCGTCCTCCAGTTGAAGATAACAAATACCCACTATTATCAATAATACCCTTATCTGACAATTCTTGTTTAAGAACCTGCGTACAATAAACAGAAATAATATCTCGCAAACTACTTTCCTTAACACTTGCACCTGCTATTCTACCTTTCAAATAATTAGTTATTTTTGTACTTAAAACATCATAAGGACTTGTTAATACAGTAGAACTACTTTCCTCAACCATTGTCTTAATTTCATAATAAGATTCCCCATCTGCCTTCGTAGTAGAGGAAGAAGAATCGAAAATTCCAGCATGATACAATTGTTTAGCAATATTATCGTAGATGTTATCTGCTAACTTATCCATGCTACCAACTAATCCATTCTCAGTTACTGTCCCAGTCGCAATTAAACTCTTAACTGATTGAGCATATTCAGTTTTAGCAAACAAGTCAGAGCTTTGTAAGTATGCACGTTCGTCCTCTACTAAAGCTGTTGCAGATGCTTTGAGTGGATCAAGGAAATTGTATCTATAACCAAGCCCTCCATCAGTAACAGAACCTTCTGCCATCCCATAAAACTGCCCATTAAGATTAGTTAAAACAGACTTTGTAATAGGAGTAGCAGGCGCAACCGCAAGAACATTATATGTAACCTCGTAAAGCAACTTATCGGTGCCATATTTGACAACAGTTACAGACCAATCAGAAGCAATTGAAGGATCATATGTAGTTGGCAAAATTCCAGCAACTTTGAATGCTTTTTGAGCCGAAGCAACATCTGTTATCGAAACAGTATCAACTGATGATGTTGGCAATGGTGAGGGTAGTGGAATTTGTAATTGGTCACTTACAGTAACAACATTACCAGAATCATCACGGGTTAATGTACATATAGTACCTGTAGCTAAAACATCATACGCTTCAAGTGTATCGTCATCATTGCTATCTATCATTGCTTGAAAACAGATATCAGTAGCTAAACTCAAAGTTGAATCAAAAGAATGTGTACTTTCTAATTTGTTTATTTCGGTAAAAGATGTCGTGCCCTCAGGGAAAATAGCTATTAGGGCAGTTTGCTCAGCAGAAGTCATTTTTCCTCCACCTGTGATTGTTAATTTCCCCGTTGATGGCACATAAGTATATTTATCTATGTTTGCTTCTAAAAATGTATCTAACTTAGCTTTTCTATCTGGTGCAACAATAGATTTAGCCTTTAATGCTATTATCTTACCCTCATCTACCACAAAAATACCTTTTAATTTGCTCTCGTCTTCAGGTGTCATTTTTCCCTTAACGGTAAATTTCCCAGAAGCAGCATTATAACTATATTTAGTTTTATTATTGTTAAGAAAAGCAGTTAGCTCTGCAAATTTATCTTCACCTAAATAATTTGAGTTAGCTAATATAGCTGATGGATTTACTATATCCTCTTGTTTCTCCAACTGTGCTGAAGGTATCAGAAGCGTATATCCAGGGAATGTACTACCGGTAATAGCTATGTCTTTTTTAAATCCTACATCTATATATTCATCACCTATCTTAGCTAATCTAACAACTAAACCCTTTTTGACGCCTCCGTCCATATAAGTAAACTGTATATCATAATATGGGACACCATTAACAGTTACCTTCGCTAGCTGTGCAGTTTCAGCTGTAACACCTGCAGGTAAATTGGCATAATTATATATTGAGGGAAAATGATTACTTGGAAGCTCAACTCGCTGACTTGGGTTGTCATCTAAAAACTCAAACGCATCATATTCTTGGTTTCCTGCTTTACCTTTTGGGATAGCTTTATATCCATTTGGACTTACCAAATTAAAACTACTTACAGTCTGGGCCACACCATTAATAGTAAACGGGTCATAAAGCCTATTACTACTATCAACACTATACATCTGACCAGGGTCACCATAATAAACCCTTGCACCTTTAGCAAAATATAAATCAGACAACTTATCATCATCATTAATCTTTCCATCATCATTCATGTCTGTTGGAGAAGCAAACATAGTCATCATATAGAAATTATTCATTTTCTGCATTTCAGCTATCATACTGAAATACATTTTATCAACCATATTCGTCTCATATTGTGCCTGGCCTGAACCATCAACATAAGACTCACTATCAGGAGAATTCTTTTCATTTAAATATGGTGATTTTGCTGTAGTCCTAGCTATTCGCTCTGGATAATAACCCATATCAAGAATGCCTTTTTCATACAAATTGCTTGTAATTGTTTTACCGGTTTCATCTATTCCTGAATCAACATTTCGCACTGTTCCATATTGAATATAATGAAATTTATCTATCATATTAATATCATTAAAAATTCTTTCTTGATTATTTACATTGGAACTTAAGATAGAAAAAACGTCTGCAGAATTACTATTAACAGAAAAGGACATGTCAATAACTTTTTCCATGGTGGCTGAGGCATATGCATTGCCTTTAGCACTTACATTGCTTTTATAATTATTAAAATAATGCCTAGCTGTTTCAATTGTATTGTTAATTAAGGCATCTTTTTGCTCATCATCCACTTCTAAATTGCCATTAGTATCTTTCTTATAAATTATTGCACTTGATATATCCGATCTATTATTAAAATAATCTTGAATAAAACTACTATCTCCTGCCTTATCTTGAAGCAACAAAATACTCGCTGCTGTCTCATTTATTTTCGTAATAAAATTGTTCAAATCGTTCCATTTGTTAGCATAATCAGAGTTAGCATCAGAATTCATATAATATATCTTCTTACCTTCTACTGTTAAATAATCAGTACCATCTGGACTACTAACAGTTGCACCTGTTTTAATGGCCTTCCTCTCTGCCTCTGGAACTTTTTCTGCTAACCAATCCTTGGCTTCTTTAACAAGAGAAACTAGTTGTGCAAGTTGCGTCTCATTCAAGGTTTTACCATCCAAAACCATATTGCCTACGTTTGTTAAAGTGCTATTTAAATCCGAAATGCACCTGTTAGCATCTTTATCATCAAAATAAACATTAGAAATAACTAATTTAGGGATATCGCCTTTATTTTCTTTAAGCGCACGATTCATTGACTCTTGATATAACGTGTACATTGCTTCGTTGGTTAAATATTCCATTGAACGTTTATTTAACCAGTTTAGTTTTTCAATTTTCTTGTCAGTAGGGTCAGTAATATTTTGACCTACAT
>JAQWCF010000079.1 GCA_028706105.1 Candidatus Margulisiibacteriota bacterium | reverse complement strand
TATATTTTTGATTTTTTTTCCCCCAGTAAAGTCCCATTAACCCAAATTTTCTAATGATTAGTGGGGCTAATTTATATTCTCCTATAAAAAAACGGAAAGCTGCTCCGACTCCAATGCACACTTTTTTGTCAAGATATGGTAATAATTTTGCTGCAAAAAAATCTTGTTTAGGTGCACGAAGTGCAAGCCAAACAATGTCAGCCTTACTTTCGTTTATTCTATCAGCATAATACTTATAATCATAATCATCAAGATCGCTAAATGGTGGAGAAAGAACTCCCACAATATTCAGATTCTTTGTTCTTGTTACTTCTAAGACAGAATCAAGCGTTTCTTGCGTATCACCCAAAAGAAAATGTTTCAAACTATTTTGCGACTCGGTGATCATTCTTTTAAACAATAATGGTCCCATTGTACGCTGAACATCTTTTAAACCCCAAAGACGTGCTGCCCAAACCATAGGCTCTGCATCAGGAAGATTCATAAAAGAATTATTCATTATTTTTTGATATTCTTTATCCTTAGATGCGATTGTTACTGTTCTGGGATTAGACACACAAATATATGTAGTCTTATTACCTTCTACTGCTTGTAAAATCTTTTGTATAGAATCTTCAGGGGTTGTCTTTGATATATAAGTACATCCAATTCTAAATCTTTCGTTATTCATATATAGAAAAATTAAATAGGGATTGATTTTATATTCCTAAACATATACACATTTCTTTTATGGTACAAATGAATAAATGTTAATATTTAAAATTTTTATTAAGCTCGTCAGTAAATCAACAAACTGAAACAGAGGAATGATGATCTCTTAATTCTATATTAGATTGTTCATCATTTACAAACTCTTTTATAGATTTCATTTAATTTATCAATATAGTCAGTTAAAGAATAATTGCTTTTTATGCTATTATGAGCATTTAAACTTAAATATGTACGATATTTTTCATTATTAATAATAAAAGTTAGAGCATTTACTATCTCTATTGTATTATTAACAGAAACCAAAAGTCCATTAAATTTATCTTTAACTACCTCTGTAACTGATCCGACGGGTGTTGTAATTGGTATAACGCCATAACTCATAGCCTCAAGTAAAGCATTAGGTAACCCCTCAAAATAAGAAGGAAGTAAGAAAATATGTGAATTTGATATTAAAGTTGATTTCTCATCTCCACTTACAATACCATGATATTTAAAGTCAATGCCCTCATTGATAATACTTTCTAAAAACCAATCCTTATCAGGGCCTTCACCCGCAATATTAAAATCAAATTCAAATTCCGTTTTAAACTGTTTCAAAGCATCAATTATCTCAATTAAACCTTTATTTTTATCAATTCTACCCAAAAATAAAATTTGAAGTATTTCATCTTTTTTTATTTTATCAACATCAATATTTGGAATTTGCACACTATTAGGTAAATATATCACTTTGCATTTATTAATATTATAATAATTACAAATATATTCCCTCTCTTCTTCCCCAAGCGTAAGAATACATTCTGAATGCATTAATGACTTCTTAATAAGATATTTATGAAATAAAGGAATGTTATAGTTTTTACTGTATCTACCTCCTCTAATATGCATGATATAAGGCTTCCTAAAAAAATAACATAGAAAAGCAAGAACTGAATTTACAATTGAGGAATACTTTTCAAGTGGTATATTTATATGAATCAAAGAAATATCATCCAATAATAAACAACGTACAAAAGAAGATATTAACAATGGCTTTTTTATTAACCATTTGAGACCTCTGTCTTCATTATCTTTTTTCCCAACAACAAATAGTTTATAATCAACTATATTATTGTTTTCAATTAGTAATCTAGTTAAATTTGAAATACCACTTACGTTATCTTTATTATCTGTTGATGGGGAAGTTATCAATATTTTTCTTTTTTTGCTCATTTGAAGTTTATAGTAAATTAGTATTTTACAAGATAATTTTATATTGCGAACTATGGACTTTCAAACTTGATGCCCCTGTCGCAGATACCATTTCGGGGTTTTCTCTCTGTCAACTTCTCCACCTGCTCAATATCCTTGTCCAATGTGTGACCGTCAAATTCATTTCTAAAACTTAGTGCTCCTAACACATTCTATGAACAACAGCAACAGATGTATGATTCCCGGTCACATCGAATCGAAGATCGTGTTGTGAGTATCCATCAACCTCATGTACGACTCATTATTGAAAAATAACCTCGCAATATTCATCTGTAATTTTTTTGATTGAGTAAAGCTTTGACCTTTCAATTAGCATTTTCTTATCAATATTTGCTCTTAGCGTGCTTATAAGAGCATCAGCCATTGCATCTTCATCATTAATCGGAATAAGTTTCCCATATTTACCATTATCTAAGATTTCCTTAGGTCCGCCAGGGCAATCACTAGAAACTACGGGTATGCCAACAGCAAGGGCTTCAACAATTACATTTCCAAACCCCTCATACGTAGAACTTAATACAAAAACATCCGAGTGCTTTAAATATTTATAAGGATTGTTTACAAATCCAAAAAAATGAACATTCTTTTCAATTCTCAGTACTTTTGAAAGGTCGATTAACTGTTTCTTTAAAGGACCTTCTCCCAAAATAACAAGGTTTATATTTGGGACTTCAGTTGCTACCTTTTTAAAGCTTCTTATTAGAAAACTATAGTTTTTGGACGGAAAGAGCCTCCCAATTGAAATAATAATCGGTTTTGACAATTCGCTAAAAAACTCATCACCAATTATTTCATTGCTCAATTTAAGTATTTTTTCGTTGACTATTGGATTGTTTATTACAACTAATTTTTCTTTATTAATACTTATATGTGATATTATATCTTTTGCTGTATCCTTTGAATTCGCAATAATCATATTTGCAGAGGGATAATAGATCTTCATTAATTTAAAAAGAATTTTATATTTTATGCTATTACCTGTAAATAGCTCATTGAAAGTGCTCGCTTCTCGAATTATGATTCTCTTTTTTAAAAATCTATTTGCCACAAGGCCAATAACATTATTGTATCTAGAAACTGTGAGTAACGTGTCGATACAACTACTGTTACAAGATTTAATTAAACGCGAAATTAATAAAATAGGATTATTTGCATTCAATTCAATAATTTTAATACCTGAATTTAATTCCTTTAAATAAGGGCCTTTTTTAAATCTCAAAATAAGTACGAAAGAAATTTCTCGATTGAAAAACTCATTTGCCAGGTTTAGAACAACTCTTTCAGCTCCTCCACCCTCCATGCTGTCTATAAAGATCCCAATTTTATTCAAAATGATACAAGATTATTTTTTGTTGATACTTTAATCTTTTTAGCCGTTAACCCTAAAACTATAGTTAATGGTAATAAACCAAATTCCCTAAAAAATGCGCCATGTGTATATAGCGATAAAATCAATAATATTATAACACCAACCGCTGTTAGGTAGATTGGAGAATTAATGTCATTTTCCTTGTAGAGTGAAACAATCATTTTAACAAACAAAAAAAGTATTAGGAAGACACCAGCAAAACCATATTGCATCAAAATTGTAATGTAGCCGGAATCAACAGAATATAGCCCGTCTCGTCTCATATTATCCGTAGGAATGTTCAATTGCCTTCCATACTCAGAGTTATGATAGATAAAACCCCAACCGAAGAATGGCTTTTCTAATAACATCGGTATTTGACGATATGATACATCATCAAGTCTAGACTGATATGAACCAGTACTATATTTTACCTCATCGTAAGCGCTCTGAAATTTTCCCGAAATTTGATTATTAAAAAAATAGGAATCCACAAATATTACAGAAGGTACAATAAATAAAAAAATAAAAACCCATTTAAAAAACTTTCGATGCATGTTCCCGAAACGAATAACAATAAGAGCTAAAATAAAAGATAGGATTAATAGATAAACCCTAAAGCCCTGTAGTGAAACAGCCAAAAATAATAATAAAAAAAGGAATAAATTACTCGATTTATGTTTTTCAGTTACAATTTTTAAAAAATAGTAAATTGAAAGTATATGTGGAAAAATCATTGTTGGAGAGAGCAGTACATTTCGTTGAAAACCACCAGTAATACGTGATTCAGCCCTACTAATATCCTTGAAAATTGAATTAACTATTTCAGGATTAATCGCATTTAAAATAATTTGAAATGAAGTAAAAATTGCAATGAAACGAAAAATTTTAAAATAATAATTGAACTTTTTATTAAGAGCAACATCATAATAGATAAAAAAAGCTAAGGGTAAAATGAGATAATGTCTGCCAACCCGTACAGCATCCAAAATTGAAATTGGACCTCTGAGAGGCATAGTAATGAAGATTAAAAGTGTGAATAAATAAAAATAAAGTATATATCGTAATGGTTTTTCTGATAAAAAAAACTTGAATTGCTTGCTCCTTAAAACCATTAAAAAGAACAGAAAATTATTAAAGAACAAGAAAAAATCATATGAATTTAGTAGAGAAAAAAGACGATCTTCATAAAAATCATGCAAGCCAAAAAGATTTATGGCAACAAAAATAAAAATTGTTGTTGTAAAACGAACGAATGATGAAATCCTTATTGACATAAACTATCTATTTAGGGTCTGCTTATTAAATCCCAATAAGGCACAAAATTTCATTTGTGGCTTGACTGGATAAATGTTTATATTTCTCACTTTCATCAGTTTCGATAGAAACGAGACAAAATAAGACAGGGGAATATCCCTCATATATATAAAATAAACTAGTTGAACGTTTCTAAATAGAGATGAAGTAATCTTAAATGTCCTTTAATTCTATTCTCCCTTTTATAAAATTTGATGTCTTCATCATTTTGATCGAGAAATATACCGCTTATACTTTTAATTGCGACGTCCTTAAAATTGTTAATAATCCCGGTTCCATCAACAAGATTTTGTTCAACTAATTCGTTTAAGAAACTATGAAAATTACTCATTTGTTTAATACTAAAAACATTCTTAAAATTCCGATAAGATGCCGTGCCAAAAACAATCACAGGTTTATTTCTAATCAGAGCTTGTATACCTACCGTTCCTGTAATAGTGATAATTATCGTTGCATTATCTATCAGCTCAAATGTATCGCAATCCAAAGGAATCAACTGAACATTACTTAATTTTGAAATGTCTTTATAAAAGGCTTCATCTCTGTATCGTACATCAAAATTGTTAATAAATACCGATGGATGTTCTTTTACGTAAAGAATTATACCATCAGGTAAATTGGCTGCTATTTTTTTTATAATTAACCATTGGTTAGAATAATGGTACGCTTCAGGCATTGATGTTCTCTCAGGCTGATAGTGCAGAAAGAAGGCTATGTTTTGCTGATTATTAACAGGATATTCAGCCAAACTATTATAAAGCTTGTAATTTTTTCTTTTTGAATAGATTGTAAGTGCTTTGGGGGGATGTTTAATAATATCTTTGAATTCTTTTTTCCAAGACCAATATTTTCCCTTTCTGCTGTCTAAGCGTTTTTTTTCATATTCAGGCAAAGCTGATTTGTAATCTTTTTGATTTAAAGATATGTATTTGTCTATCAAATCAATCTCGTCAACACTAACTGAAACAAATTCAGGAAAAACAGGGTTTTGTTCATCTAACCCTTCCACAACCCAGTATCGCCAAGGTAAAGGTGATGTTTGAATTAATTTCACTTTAATACCGGCTATTTGGGCTGTTTTGGCCAATACCCAGTTTGGAAGGTTATGGGGTGTAGCTTGAAATAACATTTCATCTGCAGGATTTTCCTGATGAAAGTAAAGGAAATTAAAAATGATTTTCTCAATTAAAGGAATTTTATTAAACAGACTGTTCCAGGGATGTAATTTGTTGACACGTTCGGCAATTAAAAATGTTCTGTTGTCATTTATTATTTCACATACTGCCTTATCATATAGTTTTAATGAATCAGGATTGAGTTTGTTATTATTCTCTATAATAAAGTCTTCGTAAAAAATTACAGGGAAGTTATTCTCTTTAAAAAGTTGAAATTGGTTTTTTCGCCTTGATTCTGTCATCAAAGTTAAATGATACTTTTGAGTTGAAGTATTAAAAATATCAATAAGTTTTTCAGGTGGTAACATTCCCGGATCAAAAATTAAATGCTTTTTCATACAAGTTATTTAATCAAATTTTGTGGGTTTAATTCTTCTCACATTTTCTATAATAAATCTTCGGTTTGTTTTATTAAGTGCTAAGAACCAGGAAATAGAAACAACAATAACCGATGAAATTAAACCAAATAATATCAATGTAAACCAATTGTTTGCAACTATATGTTGCGCGAAGTAAATTGAACTACTTAAAATAATTAGCGTAATAATTGATAATCTGGAAAATAATAAATCACAGATAAAACCTTTCATGTCTAAAATTTTTTCTGCAAGTAACGAAAAAACAATAATTTGAAATAATATTCCGATTATCAATGCCATTAATAACCCATTAATTTGCATTACAGGAATCAGAAAAGCAGCCAATACAATAGTTAAAACTGCAGAAACCGTTGAATACAAAATTTTCTTTTTTAAATCTAAATTCATTGTTATAATTGACCCGTCTATGGTTTGAAGTGATTTCAGGAGTGTAAATAAAACAATTAAAAAAGTTTCGTAGAATCCGGCAAAAAGTTTTTGTTCAGTCCAAAGACTTACAAACGATTTATTAAACAGAATAACCAATGTGCCTGCAATCCCTAAAATAAACCAGTTCATAATAATCATTGATCTTCTGAAATAAATAATTTTTTCGAATTGCTTTTCTCCAATAAATCTGGTTATACCCGGTGTTATTGCACCTTGTCCACTTCTAAACAGACTTACCAATGCCTGTATAACAAAACGCGATACTGTGTAGGAAGCAGCATATTCTGGTCCTGCAAAGTAGCCCAGAAGGATTAGGTCTATTGATTCGTTTAATAGTGTAACAATTTTATCGGCCATAAACCAGCCACTCAGTTTAACAAAGTCAAAAACCTGCTTTATTTTAACTTTTACAAATCCAAACCATGGTACAACTTTTTTTACAATCCAGGCAAATGTTAAACCTGTTGCAATGGAAGTAAAAACATTCACAATTGCCAAACCATCTATGCTAAAACCAATTTTCAGGAGTATGTATATTAAAACTCCTGTGATGATAGTTATAATTGCTCTGATCCCCATTCTTTTATAAGAAAGATTCATCCCGGTTAAAACCGATTCAAAAAGAAAAAAGAATTGAGTTAAGATGAAGGAAAAAACCATTATGGCAGATGTTTGGCGTACCAAAAGAAATTGATCACTTTCAACTTTTGTCACAAAAGGTGCAATGTAAATAATAATTACACCTGCAAGAAGGTATAATGGTAAAAACAACACGTTAGTAAAGAGTGATGATGAGACAGATTGTTTTAACTCGTGGTCGGTTCGTACCGTTCTTTCTTTTGCAATTATCCATTTTAAGGCGGTGGCAGCCCTTAAATCGGCGGTGGCTAAATAGCTGTTTAACTGATTTAAAATTTGCCATACCCCGTACAATGTACCCCCTAAAAAAGAAATTATAATTGGGTCAATTATAAAACGCACAACAAGTTTAACAACCGTATCAATCCAGGCAGTTACAGAGTTTAAATAAGCTCTTTGCCTTATATTTTCTTTTTTTATCTGAGTTTCCAATATTAATGTTGTGTATAAATATTTAAGCTCTACTTAAAATTTTCGAATTTCAATGGTGACCCTTTTTCCAGATCCTCTTTCAACGTTTTCCCAATCACTTTTTTCAAATATTTTGGATGCAACCCAAAACCAGGTCTTATTGATCTAACATTTTTTTCTGTAATAATCTCACCTGCTTTAATGTCTTCCACTACATATAATGATCGACTAAATACACGATTACTTTTTTGTTTGTCTGTAAGAGAGTAATCAACCTTTCCAATAGCCTTCTCTGTATCTCGAACCGCTTTTACCATTTCTTTAAACTCTTGCTCGTTCATAGAAAATGAAGCATCAGGTCC
>JAQWCF010000078.1 GCA_028706105.1 Candidatus Margulisiibacteriota bacterium | reverse complement strand
ATAAAGTAACAAAACTTATACCAAGCATTGGTTCTAGCATAGGAAAAGCCTTAGAAGAAAATAAAGAACTAAGACAAATATATGATTCACGAGAAGACATCAAAGAAGTAATCGATATGGCGATGAAACTTGAAGGCATTGCTCGACATACAGGAATACATGCGGCAGGAATTGTTATCTCCAAAGATCCTTTAATGGAGGATGTTCCCTTAACAGAAAAAGACGGACAACTAGTAACAATGTTTCAAAAGGATGATGTGGAGAAAATTGGTCTTTTAAAAATGGACTTCTTGGGGCTAAGAAATCTCACAATGATTGCCAAAACAATTAAACTTATAAAAGATACACAAGGAATAGACATCAACATCGACGAGCTTCCTTTAATTGATAGAGAAACATACATCACATTAAGCAAAGGCCAATCAATCGGAGTGTTTCAGCTTGAAAGTAGTGGCATGCAAGCTCTACTCAAGTCGCTTCAACCGAACGTATTTGAAGATATTATCGCTCTTCTTGCTCTTTATAGACCTGGGCCATTGGGAAGTGGAATGGACAAGGATTTCGTCAACAGGAAACACGGAAGAGAAAAAATAGTATATCCGGTGCCCGAACTTGAGCCAATACTCAAAGACACCTATGGAACAATACTTTATCAAGAACAAGTTATGCAGATATCTTCACTGCTTGGTGGATTCTCGATGGCAAAAGCTGACATACTCAGAAAAGCAATGGGGAAAAAAGACAAAGACGCCATGGACCAAATGAAAACCGAGTTTATCCATGGTGCAACAGAAAAAGGCTTTGATAAGAAAAAAGCTACTGACATTTTTGACATGATGGCAAAATTTGCTGAATATGGGTTTAACAAATCACATAGTGCTGCTTATGCTTTCATAACTTATCAAACAGCTTTTCTTAAAACTCACTACCCTGTTGAATACATGGCTGCGCTTATTTCTAGTAGCATGGGCAACACAGATAAAGTTTCTCTATATATAAACGAGACTAGAAACATGGGAATAGAAATATTGCCACCTAACATCAATGAAAGTTTTTTGGATTTTTCTATTAAATCTAGCAACATACTTTTTGGTCTTAATGCCATCAAAAATGTAGGAGAAAATGCTATCTTGTCTATTATAGATTGTAGAGAAAAAGAAGGCATTTTTCATTCTTTAATTGACTTCTGTACGAGAGTTGATTTGAGGCTTTGCAACAAAAGAGTAGTAGAAAGCTTAATCCAAGCTGGCTGTTTTGATGCTGTCGGAAAAAGGAAATCTTTGCTAGCAATAGTAGACCAAACAATATTAGAAGCATCAAAAATTCAAAAAGAAAAAGAAAAAGGACAACTAAACCTCTTTAGTAATAATCAGGAAAATATTATAAAAAAAGACCAAGAGCTGAGCAACGAAGAATTTTCTCATTTAGAATTACTAAGACTGGAAAAAGATATTCTTGGAATATATATTACAGGCCATCCCTTAAGCGAATACGCTGACTACATAAAAAAAAGACAACTCTTACAAATTAAAGACTATCTACCTCAAGAGGATGAGTTGACCGAGGAAGGTCAAATCACAAAAGATATTGATGAAAAAGAAGTTAGTCTTTTAGCGATGATTTCCAGCTTAAAAAAGAAATTAACCAAAGCAAAAAAAACAATGCTAACAGGTGATGTTGAAGACATGAGTGGAAAAATTCCTTGCGTGGTCTTCCCCTTTCATTATGAAAAAATCGGACATCTAGTTCAAGAAGACACCATTTGTATTATCAAAGGGAAAATCAACAACCGCAACGATCAACTGCAAATGATTATTGAAGAAATTGTTGATTTTGATACAGTTAAAAACAAAGTAAACTCTATTGAGATTACACCTAATATAGAAAATATTCCTAAACTAAAAAATCTCTTACTTGAAGAAAACGGAACAATACCGGTGTCAATCGTTGTTGATGGCTACAAAATGAAACTAACAGAAGAATATTGGACAAACATTCAATGTATTCCTAAAATAGAAAAATTTGTTGGACAAGAAAATTTAGTAGTCAAATAATCCTTTTATCATATTCTTGCCATTAAGGCTTCTAGCTTAAAAATATTTAAGTCTAAAAACGGCATAGGATTTATCGGTTTATTTCTATAACGAACTTCATAATGCACATGAGGACCAGTACTAAGACCTGTCGAACCACAATTTGCAATAATCTGCCCTTTAACAACTTGGTTTCCTGGTGAAACCAGAAACTTATCCAGATGCGCGTAAACCGTACTAAATCCATTCTGGTGATCAACAACAATCATCTGCCCATACCCTCCTGACCAACCAGCACTAATTATTCTTCCGGAAGCAGTCGCTTTGACAGGAGCACCTACAAAACCTGGAATATCTAAACCGGAATGAAACTCTATCCTACCCAAAATTGGGTGTAACCTGTACCCATATCTTGCAATAATAAATCCATATAAAGGCCAAATTGACGGAGTTTTATCGTATTTCTCTCTAAGGATAGAGGCTTTTGTATAAATACTACCAAAACTATCTTCTTGAATTTCAGCTAAAGCAAGGATGACCTTTAAGTTATCCGAAACAATATCTAGTTCTTGCTCCTGTTCAGAAGCAAAGTTATTCAGTTTTTTTTTAAGCCAACTGAACTGAATTGTCTATTTACGCCCATTCCCAACATTTTTCTAATGTCAGAATCTCTTTCCTTGAGCCCCAACATGACTATGCGAAGGTTGTCTGTTTCAGAACGGAAAGACTTTAGCTCATCTAAAACTAGCTGGTTTCTACGTTCTTGTTGCACATACTGCATAGCAAATTTTGAAAGTTTAGTTGAAAAATATATAGTACTAACAAACATTGTTGTTAACAAAAACAGAGAAACCACTATCAATAACAGAGTTCCAGTCCCTATACTATACTCTTTAGCGCTTCCAGCCTTATGTGGAATAACCAAAAAAGTTATTTTCTTTTTTGCAAACATATTCTTATTTTACAACCTTTTTATAAATTAATGCAACCTAAGGGTTTTTTATTGCTTTACAATAACAATTCTTATCAGTAAATCTGTCTCTATAATGTTGCAAAAAAGGAGTTATCTTCCTAACTGGAGCTTTAGCAGTTTTTAATCTTTCTTTGATTTCTTGATCGCTAAGCCTTACATTAAGTGTCCTCTTTGGTATATCAATATCAATAATATCCCCATCCCTAACTGCACCAATATTCCCACCATTATAAGCTTCCATTTCAACATGACCTATACATGGACCAGAAGTGCCACCAGAAAATCTTCCATCGGTTATCAACGCTACTCTTTTGTAACCAGCACCTTTAATGGCATCTGTTGGTGTTAGCTGTTCTGGCATTCCTGGAGCACCGGCAGGTCCCATATAGACCATAAGAACAACGTCTCCCTCTTGAATTTTGCCCGTTGATAATGCTTTCAGTAAATCATCTTCATCCGAAAAAACCTTGGCTGGACCAGAATGCACCATCATTTCAGGCTCTACTGCTGTTTGTTTAACCACAGATGACGTTGCAATATTCCCTTTCAAGACTGCAATCCCACCTTGTGCCATATAAGCCTTATCAAAGTTTCTAATAACGTTATCATCTAACACCTTAGCAGCTTCAGCTATGGCTTTCACTGATTTTCCTGAAACAGTTAATCCATCGATTATTGCGTCTTTAAATCTATTCAAAATTGCGGGCACTCCACCAGCTTTATGAAAATCAAGCATATCGTGGTCACCAGCTGGTATCATTTTACATAAATTCGGCGTCTTACGTGCAATTTCTTCAAATTTATCTATAGGAATATCAATTCCTAATTCTCTAGCTATTGCTGGAATATGTAAAACTGCGTTTGTAGAACCACCCATAG
Organism: Candidatus Margulisiibacteriota bacterium; assembly: GCA_028706105.1. NCBI lineage: Bacteria > Bacillati > Candidatus Margulisiibacteriota > Candidatus Margulisiibacteriota bacterium. The sequence continues at coordinate 4,216 of JAQWCF010000078.1, read as the reverse complement.
TCATATCAACACGAACAGCATTTTCAAAAGCTCCTGTAGTCATTATTTGTGATGGTTTTATATCCTTTTTCACTAACTCCACAATACGCTTACCTGTTTCATAAGCAATTTTTATTTTCTCTGGATCTAAAGCTGTTGTTGAAGCACACATCGGTAACGACATACCTAAAGTTTCCGTAACACAAGCCATAGTATTAGCAGTAAATAAACCAACACACGAACCAGCTCCACAGGCCAAACAATCTCTTGTTTTCTTTTCTGCTTCCTCTAAACTAATCTTCCCAGATTTAACCTGACCAGTTAGCTCAAAACCCTGAATTGGATGACACTTATTACCTTTCTCATCATGATTGGATAACATTGCTCCACCAGTAACCATAATAGCGGGAATATCAACTCGTCCAGCTGCCATTAACATACCAGGAGTAATCTTGTCACAATTTGTTACACCAACCCATCCATCTAAGGAATGGGACAAAGTCATAATCTCAATGTTATCAGCTATATTATCTCTAGAGGGTAAGGAAAGTCTCATCTCAACGTGCATAGCAATTCCGTCACAAACACCAGGAACTCCCCATTCAAAAGGAACACCCCCAGCATCACGAATACCACGCTTAACTTCTGCTGTTAAATCATTCAAAAGAATATGCCCTGGGATTATGTCATTATATGAATTAGCGACACCAATAAAGGGTTTATTTTCATCAAAGGCAGAAGCAGAAACTCCTGCAGACATAAGTAAGGCTCTATGAGCTAACGTTTCAGCACCTTTTTTTAATACTTCAGATTTCATAATTCTCTCCTCTTTGGATTTTTAATTAATATAAATTATCACACTATTGGATAACTGATGCAATAAGAACAAGCGGTTTACAACAAAACGTTAAGATAGTAGGATAAAATAACAAAAGGAGGGATAGCACCTATTGATTTTTAACAAAAAACAACAAGACCTTACAAAATCCATAGATACCCCTGCAGACAAAACGAACTGGGAAGACTGGACATGGCAAGTTAAACATACAATAAAAACTCTAGAAAAATTCGAAGAAATAACTAAAATAAACCACTCCAATAAAGAAAAAAAACTACTACAAAAAACTATTAACAAATTTCCACTTAGCATTACGCCCTACTATTTATCGCTTATTGACCCTGATAATTACCAAAATGATCCTATTTATCTACAATCTTTCCCTAGACCAGAAGAATTGATTACTTGCCCATATGAAATGTCAGACCCATTATCAGAAGACAAAGACTCTCCTGCTCCTTTTCTAACACACAGATATCCGGACAGAGTACTCTTACATGTCAGCAATCTCTGCTCTATGTATTGCAGACACTGTACTAGAAAAAGGAAAGTAGGAGACAAGAACACTATCGCCAATTTTGAGGAACTTGAAGAGGCTTTTCAATATATTGAAAAAACAGAAAAAATAAGAGACGTGTTGTTATCTGGCGGAGATCCGTTAATGTTATCTGATGAAAATTTAGACAGAATTCTGAACAGAATTAAAAAAATACCTCATGTAGAAATAATAAGAATTGGAACAAGAATGCCAGTTGTTTTGCCTTATAGAATAACAGATAATTTAATAAAAATACTTAAAAAATATCAACCGTTATATATTAACACTCACTTCAACCACCCCAGAGAAATAACTACTTCTTCTAAAAAGGCCCTTGCTCTACTTGCAGACTCAGGGTTTGTTCTTGGCAATCAATCAGTGCTTCTCGCTGGAATTAATGACTGCCCTCGGATTATCAAAACTTTATGTCATAAATTAGTACAAAACCGAGTAAGGCCGTACTATCTTTACCAGTGTGATTTGTCGGAAGGACTAACGCATTTCAGAACACCTGTAAGCAAGGGAATCGAAATACTAGAAAGCTTAGTCGGTCACACTTCAGGGTTTGCAAGACCAGTTTACGTGATTGATTCTCCCGGTGGCGGTGGGAAAATCCCTGTTTCTCCAAACTATATTATTTCGTGGTCCACCAATAAAGTGATTTTAAGAAATTATGAAGGAATTATTACTACTTACAAAGAACCAGATTCTTATGAAGCTGTCTTTTGTGATAGAGATTGCGATAACTGCAAACTACAGTTAAATCTTGAAGAAGCAAATAAGTTTTCTACCATTGGAATTGAAAAACTTTTATCAAACACAGATGAAACAATCTCCCTTATCCCCAACTCCAATAAAAGAATAAATAAAAGGAAGATTAAACAATCTGAATAAAATGGATAAAATAATTGAAATAAACAACTCAATCATTCAACATGGAAAAAGTAACAATCGCGTTTATATTATCAAGGCAGATAAAAACAATGCACTATCCTTAATAAATTCTGTTAATTCTTTAGCAAACAAAAATAATTACACCAAAATATTTGCTAAAATACCAGCTTCTTTGACCTCGACCTTCTTAAAAGACGGATACCAAAAAGAAGCATGCATAAGTGGCTATTTTAATGGCAAGGAAGATGCTGTTTTGCTAGGAAAATACTTCACCGAAGCAAGATCAATTATAACGAATAAAGAAGATATAAAGGAAATTATTTCTATAGCAAAAACTAAAAAAACAAAGAAAAAAATCAAGCTCCCAAGTGACTATAAACTTATAAAATGTTCTAAAAAACATGCGGAAGAAATGGCCGATATTTATAAAACAGTTTTTAAAACTTACCCTTTCCCTATTCATGATCCAAACTATATTAAATCAACAATGGATACTCATATCATGTATTTTGGAACTAAAATTAATGACAAAATTGTAGCCCTCTCTTCTGCAGAAATAGACAAAAATGCACAAAGCACAGAAATGACAGATTTCGCGACACTTCCAAACCATTTAGGAAACAATCTATCTTTAAAGCTTTTAAGAAAAATGGAGGAAGAAATGTTAAACCAAAACATCATAACTTCTTACACTATAGCTAGGGCTGACTCTTTTGGCATGAATATAACTTTTGCTAAAAATAATTACAATTTTGCAGGAACACTAACAAATAATACTAATATCTCAGGAAATATAGAAAGCATGAATGTCTGGGTGAAATCCCTAAAACAAATTACTTAATCTAAAAATAAATGAAAAAATTTTGTTGCTAATTAAGCTTTAATCACTGCACCAGCCATAGCAATACCCATAACTGCTAATGCTGAGACAATCCATCCGGCAATAATCATTTGCGACGGTGTAAATATAACAAAAAGGCATATTATAGCGATAGTTGCTAAAGAAATAATCCCTGAAATAGAGACAAGAGACCACTTTGCTGACTTACTAGCATTCTTTTTTTCTGTTGAGGTAATGGTCTTAATTGGTTTATCCATAAATCTATTATACCTCAATTAGTTTTTGGGAGCTACTGACCAAGCAATTACTTTCTGTTTTTTGCCCTTTACAACAACGTCGCCAATCTTATTTACTGGATGTTTTCCTTCTATAAGCTCTTTTGTCTTCTCTTCTATAACAATAGAATAACCTTCTCTTGTTAATGGTTGTAATCTAGCCGCGATATTAACAACATCACCAATAACAGTATAGTCCTTATGCTTCTGTGCTCCAATATTTCCAGCGATAGCTTTACCAGAACCAATGCTAATGCCTATATCAAGGGCAGACTTCCCTTCGGCTCCCCACCTTGCGTTTAAAGATTTAACAGCTTCTAGCATCGACAAGGCACAGCTAACTGATAGCTCAGCATGATTCTTCTGTTCAACTGGACTACCCCAAACTGCCATTAGCGCATCACCCATAAACTTATCTAAAGTACCTTCAAACTTAAAAACTTCTTCGGTTAATACATCTAAAACATCATTTAACTTCTCCACTACTTGCTCGGCCGGAAATTTTTCACACAAACTTGTAAACCCAACAATATCAGCAAAAAGCACACTAACATTTCTTTCCTTACCTCGCTCTGACAAGCTCTCTTCGCCTGAAACGAATCTATCTACAATATTAGGAGAAACATACTGCTTAAAAATTCCTTTTACTCTTGTTCTCTCTTTCTTAATATTTAAAAAATTCATAAAAAACCCGAACATCAAGCTGGCAGTTACCGAAAAGAACAAAGCTGTTTTCTCTAAATATATCCCGTTTTTATATAAAATATTTCCTAAAATTAAAATAAAACCCATAAAAAAACCTGAAAAAATAAACCCTATTAATGAACCTTTTGCTATTGTAATTAGATAAG
>JAQWCF010000077.1 GCA_028706105.1 Candidatus Margulisiibacteriota bacterium | reverse complement strand
CATCGTCATCATATAAAAATTATTCATTTTCTGCATCTCGGCTATCATACTAAAATACATTTTATCAACCATATTCGTCTCATATTGTGCCTGCCCTGAACCATCCACATAAGGCTCACTGTCAGGAGAATTCTTTTCATTCAAATATGGCGACTTTGCTGTTGTTCTAGCTATTCGCTCTGGATAATATCCCATATCAAGAATGCCTTTTTCATATAAATTACTTGTGATTGTTCTACCGTTTGCATCTATTCCTGTATCAACATTTCTTACTGTACCATATTGAATATAATGAAACTTATCTATCATATTTATATCATTAAAAATCTTTTCTTGATTATTCACATTGGAACTTAAAATAGAAAAAAGATCTGCAGAATTACTATTAACCGAGAATGACATATCAATAACTTTCTCCATATTAGCTGCTGCATATGCATTACCTTCAGTATTTATGTTGCTTTTATAATTCTTGAAATAATGTTTAACGGTTTCAATCGTATTGTTAATTAAAGCATCTTTTTGCTCATTATCTGGTTCTAAATTACCATTAGCATCTTTCTTATAAATTATTGCATTTGATATATCAGACCTATTGTCAAAATAATCTTGGATAAAAGTACTACCTCCTGCCTCATCTTGAAGTAGTAGAATGCTTCCCGCTGTATCATTGATTTTGGTAATAAAATCATTCAGAGCGTTCCACTTGCTAGCATAATCAGAATCAGCATCTTCATTTAAATAATATATTTTATTACCAGCCGAAGTTACATAATCAGTACCCGCGGTACTAACACCAGCTGTACTAACGGTTGCCCCTTTTGTAACTGCAGTCTTCTCTGCCGATGGAACTTTTTCAACTAACCAATCCTTTGCTTCTTTAACAAGAGAAACCAACTGTGCTAGTTGTGTTTCAGTCAAACTCTTGCCTTTTGAAACCATATCACTAACGTTTGTTAACACGCTATTTAAATCCGAAATACACCTGTTAGCATCTTTATCATCAAAATAAACATTAGAAATAACTAATTTAGGGATATCGCCTTTATTTTCTTTAAGCGCACGATTCATTGACTCTTGATATAACGTGGACATTGCTTCGTTGGTTAAATATTCTATTGAACGTTTATTTAACCAGTTTAGTTTTTCAATTTTCTTGTCAGTAGGGTCAGTAATATTTTGACCTACATCAATTGGTATAAAATAATTATACATCCGTTCGGAACCACCGTTTACAGTTGAAACATCCATATATAAGTAATTTTCAGTATCATCACACTTCCAAATATCAGGATCAGTATATTTAACTAGAATATCTTTAATGTCAGGCTTTGCATCTTGAACACCAAAAATACTAGACATTGCATAAGTGTATCTTCTTTTTGACTCCATCATCATCATCGACAAATAAAAGATATCTTTGTCTGTCCACTTATCTACACCGTTTACTTGTTCACTAAAATCTATTCCTTTTCTAGCAATATCATAAATATTAGGAACATAGTCAAATGTCTCAGTAGTATCTTCTCCTTTAGATACTGCAAATGAAATTTTTTCCATAAAAGACTTAAAGTCACCACTAGTATCATTTTCACCTAAATAAGCATGTAGTTTATTATAATTTTCTTTATCTGAATCATAATAGTTTCTATCTAAAGAATCAGTACTAAAAAGTGATCCAGACATTAAATCAGAAAAAACATCACTATAATCTAGCACAGGACTATAGACACCTAGTTGCTGCAAATATTCTGACTGATACCTTGCTGTATCTAGTGCAGTTGTAGATAACGAATCGTATTTATCATATTCTCCATCACCATCCGTATCAACGCCATCAGCATATCCATCACCATTCACATCAACAACAAATTGCTTCAATCTACTATCATAAGAAGCGTTTGTATGCTGGAAATCTACTATAGAGGCATGAAAATTTACACCTTCTCTAAAATTTTTAGCATAATCATCACCCTTTAAATCTTGAATTATTGGAACCAAATAATTTGTATCAGCTGTTGTTATGTCATATTTTCTTTCTACACCATTCTTTGTATTATATTGCATATAATATTTACCGACACCCTCTCCTTCGGCATCTGTTTCTTCCATAAACGTTACTTCACGGGCATTGTTGTCCTCATCATTAACAATATAAGTCCCAATCCCTATATTCCCATCGAAAGGCAATCCTAGCACACCAGCAAACCGAGCTAAATTTATCTTGGTTCCCTCTAGATTTTTAGCAACATACAGCTCCTCAATCAAATTAGACTGATTCCCTTTCCAGAGACCATTATCAATATCTTCAAAAATATCTTTATTGTATACTGATTCTGCTACTTTTGTTCTTTGAGTAGAATTTTTTATGTTATCCTTATCATATTTTTGTTCTATTAAAGTGTTTGTAGTTGCTCTTGGCAAAAACTTCATTATCTCATTAAGGAAATTAACTTTAGTATCAAGCCAAAGCTGTCCCTTTTCCGTAGGATCATCACGTCTAAATGCTGGTGAATTATCATCAAAATATTTAGGCTCACCCAATGGCAGCTTTAAAGGTTTTATCGGTTCATTAATACCTGGATAAAAATCTCCCATTGTGGCTCCCCCTTTCCCTATTAACTATTCTTCCCTAAACCACTAACTCATAAACATCTATTATTAAGACAAACTAAAAAACAAATAGTTCCCAGCCTCACCCGGTCGAAACAACAAAAAACTCCTCACAAGTTTGTTGCGACCACCCTCTCCTAAAAGAGAGGGTTTAATTCCTGAACATAGAAAATCCCCCTCTCTGTTAGGAGAGGGGGACAAATCAATCTAATCTCGTTCCCTAAAATTACTATAGGGGGTGAGGTTATCCATTCATATCTCGAACAAAACTTTGAACAGCAGTTGTTTTGACGTCTCCACCAACTTTTCCAACAGCTCCAATAGCTTGCATGGCGTCTTTCATTTGTTGCAATAACTGTTGAATCAAAAACAAAGTTCCGGGTGACTCTAAAATCGTTTCATGATTGGCCATTTTAATATCAATATTCTCCATAGTCTGTGGCTTACCATCAGCAGAAGTTGAAACGACAAAATTTAAATCAGTATCTTTTAAATTAAGATCCACAAACCCACCATCAGTAAAAGTAACTCGAATAGTTTCACAATCACCTTCAGCTATTTCTCCAGTTGACCCATCCTTACCAGGGATTGTAATAGAAGCAATGCTAACATCATTATCTCTCATCGCTCCATACTGAGTAAGAGCAACAGTAGCTATGGAATTACCTAACATACTAGCAACTGACTTATCTCCTACCTTAATTCCCTTTTTTGCCAAAAGCATTATTCCTCTAAGACCTGTACCATTTGAAAGCACAGTAGACATGGATAAAATATCCATAAACATCTCATTCATTTGATTTGAAATACCATAAAGCATCTTTTGAAACAATGTTTTAGGTCGAAACATATATCCTGTTTTTCTACCGTTATCACCTACCTCTGAATGTGTGCTCAATATTCTATTAAAAGCAATCACCTCATCAGGGCTTAATCCATTAGTGTCATCGACATCAATTGCTATGCCATCATCTGCAATATTTATCCATAACTCTTTAGCTTTTTCATACTGGACTGTTCCGTTAGAATTAATCCTAAAATTTACTCCATCTAAAGTAAAAGTACAACTTTGAAATTTCCCAGTAGCATCGTTTGAAGGATTAAAATTAGTAATGCTTGAGCCCCCCAAAAAAGTTTGGAGTTCTGTTTCCGATAATCCTCCTGCTGTAGCTGCGGTCCAATCTGCACCTGAGTCATTATGAATGCCACTTGTAATGTTTGTCATTTTTGTTCCCCCTTTTTATTAACTTATCATTTTTTCTTCTTCACACTAAATATCGCCCTGTTTGAAAAAAGGCATGCATCGATATTTTTTGTTGTTTCAAAAAAGATCTGTTGCTTTTACCTTGACTTCTTCTTCTTTAGCAGTTACGGGCTCCTTAATTTCATCTTCAAACTCTCTCATTTTTTTGTATTCCTCAACATCAACAATCGGAAAACCTCGTCTACTTAATTCCTCAGCCACTGAGGCACTATGAACTTGTAACTTAATAAAGAAAGCAGGATTTATTGTAAACTTATTGGCTTCGTGTTCAAATAAAATTTCTTGCTTAACTAAACTCCTGACAATAGCGGTAAAAAAATAACGTTTATAAATCTTCACCTCTCCATCGATAATCTCTCCCGAAAATTCATCATAATAATAAATTTCTTTAATATTCTCATCCTCAGTATCAGCTACTTCAAAATCATATTTACCAGTATTAACATCAGTAGAAAAAAGACCATAAGTTACTTTTGCCATATTTTGTAAGTCTTTTTTCTCTAATTTAAAATGTAAGGTCAACTTCTTCCCATCTGACTTATAATAAGCATCTTTAAATAAAGAAAGATCTTTCGGTAAAGTTAACTCATGTTTCTTTTGTACATCAGCTAACTTCTTCTTTTCCTGTAAAATATCAATAAAGTCATTTTCCGCTTCTTCATCCATATCTGGCAAAGCATCTACATCAAAAGACTCTTCATTTTCTAAATTGTTTCTATCTAATTTTGGCAAATCAAACATTATTCTCCTCCTCTAAGTTTTTAATTTCACCTATTCCCAATTCAAGCCTCCCCCGGTGTAACATGACAAGAAATTCTAATGTATTTTCTTGTCATCACCCCCTCCTAAAGGCGAGGGATTATTTTTCACTGTTCACTTTTTCCCAGCCCCAAATACTCCGCTACATTTCTCCCTCTATTTACATAAAACTCCAACCCGAACCATGCCCAGTTTTGTTTATAATAATCATTAGGATTATCTCCCCAATATCCAGCAGAACGATACATACCGTTTAATTTATCAAGCATAGAAAGCTCCATCGCTTTATCTTCGATAGAAGTGAAAAGCGAAAGATACACTCCATAAGAAGATGGATACTCATACTGCAATCCTCTCTCTTTTGACTCTCTCCCGTCAATAGAATACCCTTTTAATAAAGCTTTGTTTTCTTTATATTTGTTTTTATAGAATTGGGACGTTTTACCTTTTAACAACTCACCGGCAGTAGACCCCTTAACAACTTCTTTAGTCATTGCCAAAAAGAACCAGGTACGAAAGGCATCCCAACCACACAGATAATCATCAATTTCGCCATCTTTTGCCCATGGCAAGTCCACAAGATTACCTTTATTATCCAGCATGCACCAATCTGGCACTAAAGAACCATCACCCTTAAACATCTCCCCCTTTTGATTAGAGAGTGAAATGTCCTTGCTCTTCTTGATATGCTCTAAACTGTCCAATGCTAATTGCTTCCAGTCATGATGAGGATCTATTTGAGCAAACGCTTCATACAAAAAAGGCATATAATAAGAGATGTTTATCCAAGGATCTCCTTTTGCATTAGAAAGTAAATGGTATTTCTGCGAAGAAACAACAACATCTTGAATAAACTTTATATTATCTAAAGCAAAATAATCATCATTTGGCTGAAACATTACGGACTTCACCTGTGTCCAATCAAAATTTAAATTTTCTCTATTATCAAAATATATTTCTATAGTAAAAAGGTCATCTCTATAAGGATAATTTCTGGTATATATTAATTTCCTGCCAGCAACATCTTCCAGAACAACTTTCAGCCCCCTGTTCCATTTTGTTTGAAAGGAAATCCCTTTAACCTGAGATATGTCTAGTTTTCCTAAATACTTTCCTATCCCAAAATAATCAGTATTAAAAGTATCTACGCTTAAAAACCCGTTCCCGTTTTCTTTTTCTAATTTCTTAACAAGCATGCCACCTTTATGGTACTCAAACCATCTATCAGCTGCGCCTGCGTTTTCAAAATCATCAATAATCTCTGTCCCTGACCTATAAACACATTTGTTCCAAATATCCATAACAATGCTTTTGGCAATGTTTATATAATCATAAGCCCCTTCGCCACTCCCCCACCTGTTGTGAGCCATAATAAGCGACCCAGCTATCAACTCATCGCCATCAGGTGCTACTTCCAATCCATCACGCCACCCATGAATTGCCTGCGAACTATCAGGGACGTATATTATTCCCCCAATGTTTGTATTCTTGATGTTTGGAGTGAATCTCCAGGCGAAAAGATTGTCTTTTTTATTCTCAGGGATATTCTCCCATCTGCTCTCTTCCCAATTAAACACTCTTGGCAGGTTTTTTCTCATCATATTGGAATACGACCAAAGCCAAACCTTATCAAAGGTCTCTTTATCATTCATTAAGACAGCTCGATATAAAACATATGAAATTGTTTCTGAAAAACTAAGTTCTTTGCCGTAGCTACCTCTACTCAAATCACGGTAATCAATATCTGCAATTGGCCTACCATTTACGATGATTTTTTCTTTTTTATAGTGATCCCAGCTATTGTTAAGTATCTTTTTGTAATCTGTAGCAAATAAAATAGACAATAGGAAAAATCCATATATTAGATATATTTGTTTTTTGGTTACTCTCATTAGCCCCTCTTCACCCCATATGCTCTACTTGTGCCATGATAAAAGATAAACTAAACATTGAAAATTACTAATTCATTATTCCGTGCTAAAACACAACTTACCGCTAGTTATTTAAATTTACACAATAGCAGGCTGGTGAAAAACCAATTTTTGCATTGTCTGATAAATATAAGGTAACACCTCTTGATCGTGGTCTTTATAATATTTCTCTAAATTCTCTAAGGCTTCCAATGAATAATTACTTTTATAATTGCCGATTGGAGCTATTGTCATTTTGGCATAATTTTTCGTGTCAACGTAAGAAAGTTTTTCCAATAATAAGGGTATTTTCTCATGAGGAAAATAAGAGATATATTGAACCATCTGTTCATACTGGAAAAAAGGTGTGTTAAGTAATTCTTGAATTGTTTGATGGTCTGGCTGGACAAACCCAACGAAATCAACAACTTGCAATAAAAAAGAAGCTCGAGGATCAGCTTCATTAAGTTTAATTTCTGGAAAGGCATAATTGTAAGGAACAATTGGGTTCCCTTGAATCACTGCACGACAATTTTCTATTCTTCTTTTAATATACAACATGTGATTTTTTCCATCTAGCAAATCAACATAATCATTATAATATTTTTCAATAATATGACAAACTAAGTCCACAGTATCCATGCTTACTTCAGGAATAAATGTATTTTTGACCATGTTCGCAAACTCTGGCAGTAAAACCAATTGACCCAGTATCTTCTGAAACTCACGCTCATAAGGATTAAGTTCGTTTATTTTCTGCCACATGTCAAACATGTTTCTAGCAATAGTAAGATTAATAATTTGAACCATGTAATTGATTATAGCCTAATTTATTTTTACGTACTATCTAAAGATAATTATTTGCCAGATAAAAACAGCAATTACAACTCGCGTGTATCTGTTGACAGTACTAATTACTAGAATTATACTTGCATCGAATAAACTTTATGTAAAGTTTTAACTTTATAGAAAGGAGTAAAAACGTGAAAAAGTTATTATTAGTTTCCTTACTTGTAATGTCAATCAGTCTAGTTGGTTGTAAAAAAGCTGTTGAGCAAGCCGTAGTAGAACCAGTTGAAGCACCAGTTACAACAGAAGTTCCAGCAACAGAACCAATTGAAGCACCAGTACAATAAACCATTCAACGGGGAAGTTTCAATAATTTCCCCGTTTTTTTAACTCTTCCGTTCCCTCTTTACTCTCTATCTACTTAAATATCACTAAAGGGTTTATTGCCAAACTGATATGGTTTACATATAATTACTTAAATACCATTAATACCATTTTAATTGCCCCATAGTGTAATGGTAGCACCGCAGATTCTGGTTCTGCTTGTCGAGGTTCGAGTCCTTGTGGGGCAGCCATGAACCATTCTGAGCAAATGCTCATCAGGTTCACGGCAGGCCACTAACTTTCACAATGAAAATTAACAAGGACTTAATCGCTATCGGCGATTATCTTCGCGAAGTGAAGAACGAACCGTAATAGCTTCGCTTACAGACTGTGTCACAAACATGTTTCGAAATTTGTTCTTTCAATCTTTGAGCCGGAATTTAGGATAAGATAAGTATTTTTGTACCCAAGTATTAGTCAGTAAGTTTATATTATCTATGATTTA
>JAQWCF010000076.1 GCA_028706105.1 Candidatus Margulisiibacteriota bacterium | reverse complement strand
ATGTCTTTATTTAACAACCAAATCCGCCTCTCTCGGCTGAATTGGCAGACTTATCCTGACTAGTACTGTGCAGCCACTCTCTCCTAATTTTGCAAATTTGGAGAGAGTTTAGTTGATGTCTTTATTTAACAACCAAATCCGCCTCTCTCGGCTGAATTGACAAACTTGTCCTGACTAGTACGGTGCAGCCACTCTCTCCTAATTTTGCAAATTTGGAGAGAGTTTAGTTGATGTCTTTATTTAACAACCAAATCCGCCTCTCTCGGCTGAATTGACAAACTTGTCCTGACTAGTACTGTGCAGCCACTCTCTCCTAATTTTGCAAATTTGGAGAGAGTTTAGTTGATGTCTTTATTTAACATGTTGAGAATACTACTGAGAACATCATCAATACTTTCATAAACCTGCTTGTTTGTGAATCTTATTACAAGATATCCATTCTTCTCAAACAACTCATCTCTTAAATTATCTTGTTCTTTAATCAGCTGATGATACTCTCCATCCACTTCAATAACAACTTTTCTACTTTTACTACAAAAATCTGCAATATATAGTTTGTTTACACCTTCCACATTAATAGATATTGGGACCTGTCTTTTAATCTTTACTCCTAATTTATTGGCTCTTAATCTTTCCCAAAGAATTGTTTCTGCTTTTGTTTTATTAACTCTAAGTTTTTTCGCTAATTTAGATAATTGAACCATAATAAATTAATTATAGCGCTTCTTTCCCGAATTATAAATTTAGTAGAGACCAGGAGAAACAAATTACACCAATTACAATGAATGTTTAACTATTGTTCATTTGAGGTACAAGTATTTATGAAATCAGCATGAGGGGGATTTGGGGTTATGGAAATTAGATGTAAACATAAGAAGGCAAAATTTCTTGGGATTTTTCACCATACGCAATACCCAGAAAAATGCTTTGTATGTGAAACCTGCGGACAAATCATCACCGACTACATAACCACTGAGGAAATGGTTTCCTATAACAAAAACGAAGTACTTTCTATCCAACTGTAACTTAATCAGCACCTAAACATAAACTCTTTTAAGTGACGTATTTGTATTTCTATCTATTTTATGTTATTTTTAAATCATTATGAGTTGGAAAAACATTATTGATTGCCTACGAACTGGTGAAGACGAGTTTACAGAATTCTTAACTTCGGTTGACTCTGTTGAAACTATTCTAAAATACGTAATAGCTTTCCTCAACAACAAAGGTGGGCGCATTATTGTCGGAATAGATGATAAGAATGATCACCTGATTGGAAGTAATGTTTCGATTAGTTTTATTGAAACTGCTCTTCAGAAAATAGAGCCACATAGCAATATTGAAGTGGAAAATGTCATCAGAAGCGGAAAAAATATTATCTATATTAAAGTTCCCGATGGCAGGTCTAAACCATACTCTTATAAGAATAAATACTATCTTAGAAAAGACAAAGATGTAGAAAAACTTAGAAAAGAAGACCTTTATGGTATTGGTGGTGCTGGGGCTACTGCGCCAATGAACGACAACTTTAATGCACGACAAAAGGATGCTATCGAATTCCTCAAAATAGAGCTCGCCATAACTAACAAAATATACAGAACAAAAGGTGATGTCTCTCATAAAACAGCACACTTAGAGCTAACAGAGCTACTAACCAAAGGAATAATAGATAAATTCGGACAAGGCAGAAATACAGCCTACAGATTGGCTAAATAAGTTTCTTTTTCCTTAAAAAAGGGATTATTTCTTCCCTCGCACATTTTTTACCCATTTCTATTAAGGCTTTCTTGTTCCTCAAATCGATTAAGGAATGATATTGCTTAATCGGCCTTACGATTAAATCCGCATTCTTTATCTCTTGAGCGCCGATTAACAAATCAACAGAACGATTAGCAATGTCTAACGCATTCTTTTTAACACAAGAAAAATTCTCGCAAGGATTAAGGTCGATACCAATAACAACACCAGCACCTAACTCCCTAACTTGTTTTGTCGGAACATTTACAAAAACACCTCCATCAATATAAAAACTACCCTCATGTTCAATGGGTGAAAATAATGTGGGGAAATTAGCGCTCATCGAAACACTTTTAGACAGACTACCTTTTTTTATAGTTACAGATTTGCCTGCACAAATATCTGTAGTAACAACAGAAAAAGGCATCTTTAATCCACTAAAAGAATCATGTTTAATGTATTTTTTGATCATTTTGCCAACCGTCTTTTCGCTACTGGATAAGCCTTGGAAATGAAGGTCTATTGCCATAAAATCTTTCATGCCTAAACTATTTACTATGGCTAGCATCTCTTCGACTGGTCTACCAGCTGCAAAAAAAGCTCCAGCTAAAGCACCAATGCTTGTACCAGAGGCGCAAAAAACATCAACCTTTTCTTCCAGCAAGACCTGAATAATGCCTAAGTGTGCGATACCTCTTACTCCACCACCACCAAAGGCTATTCCAATTTTTTTTGATTTTTTTGAAAAAAAGAACATGCGTCAATTATACCACTATTCTGAAGCCGTGATATAATTAATGGCATGAAAGGTTCTATACTGGAAAAAATACTTCTTAACCACACAGAAAAAACTGATTTCCAACCAGGAGATGTTATTCCAATAAAAGTAGACCATATTTTTATTGCCGACAACAGCGCTGTTCCTATCCTAAAAGCCATGGACGATTTTCATTTATCTTACCCAAAATGTCCCGTTTACCTTGGGCTAACTTATTTTCATTATCAACAACAAAAAAACTATCCAGAAATCCAAATGAAAATAATTAATGATGCCCAAAAACATCAATTTATTGTCATGGGCGAGTTGCAAGGACACTGGCACCATAATCTATTAAATATGAACAAAATAAAACCTGGAAATGTTGTAGTGGGAAGTGACTCAACTATTAACTTTTTTTCACCACTAAACACCTTAAGTATTAGTTGTGGTAGTAGCGACATTATCAAAACAATTTTAACTGGAAACATAGATTACCTAGTGCCAAGGCTAGTTAACATCAATCTAATCGGTAAACTCCTGCCTCAAACTAACGCTAAAGACGTGGCTTTATTCTTAAAACAAGAAATGGAAGCACTAAATCTAAAAAATTTTGCTGTTGAATTTTCTGGCACGCATTTAGCAACCTTAACTCAAAATGAACTTCATACCTTATCGTTTCACCACTACACAATAAACGCTGAAAACTTTTTGTTTCCACCAGTTATCTTTAACCGTAACAATACAAAAACAATAAAACCGGACGCAGAGGCGAAATACTACAAAGAACTTCGTTTCGACGTATCTAAGCTTGAGCCGATGGTTAAGCTAAAACATGAGGTGTACAGTGTCTCCGATCTGGAAAGCATCAAAATGCACAAAGTGTTTATTGGCAACACTATTGGCGGCACAATTGAAGATTTTGAATTTCTGGCAAAAATCTTGAAAGGTAAAAAAGTAGCAATTCCCTGTTTTGTGACGCCTGCCTGTAATGATGTACTCAAAGCTGTCACACAAAAAGGATACCTAACCCAAATAATTGAATCTGGCTGCACCCTCTTAAATCCTTCTACGGGTATTTGTCAAAGCACCAATGGTGTAGTTGTCTTAAAAAATGAAAACGTTCTTTCCAGCGGAATCGCCAGTTTGTCTATGTCCACGGGGAAAAGCAAAGCAAATGTTTACACCGGCTCAGTAAAAACAGCAATCGCTACAGCTATTTCTGGAAAGCTTACCTCGCTAAAGGAGTTCCTATGAGTGTTGAAAATATTGAAGGATTAGCTTTTAAGATAGATAAAGTAATCTCTGCCAGAGATATTGTTCCGAATACCATAACCTCTTCTTATCATGAACCTAGGAATATCGAACCTTTCATGGCAATAATTCCCAATTTTGTTGAAGAAACGTTTAACCAAAAAATATTGATTGGAACAGAAAACTTCGGATATGGCTCCTTCAAAGAGTTACCTGCAAGTGTCTTAAAGCACAGTGGTATTAAGGCTATAATAGCCAAATCGTTTTTCTTTCCTTTTTACAAAAACGCTTTTAATGTTGGATTAATTTGCATAGAAGCAAACATTGATTATATTGATAGTAACGATGAGATAATTATTGATATAAATCAAGCATACATCAGGAATATTACCAAGAAAGTTGGTATTAAATTCCAGCCTATTAAAAAATATTTTTACCAATTATACTTAGATGGTGGAATGTTAAATCAACTTAGAAAAGGAATAAAAAATGAAAACAATAAAAGGATTTAAATTTGCTGGCATTCATTGTGGCATTAAAAAAGAAAAGAAAGACTTAGGACTAATTTATTGTGAAAAAGGAGCAACTTGTGTGGGAGTATTCACCAAAAACAAATTTGCCTCTCCTACAATATCCTCAGCTAAACAAATCCTCAATAAAAACAGTAACAAACTAAATGCTGTCATAGTTAATAGTGGCAATGCTAACTGTTTAACTGGGGCAGAAGGATTAAAAAACATTAATACTGTGCTTGATTCACTAAACTCTGAACTGAAGCTTAACGAAAATTCGTCACTTAATCTTTCAACTGGCATAATCGGTAGGCCCTTGCCAATTACACCAATAAAAAATGGGATGAATAAACTAGTTGCTGAATTGTCTGAAAATGTAGATGATTTTATTAAAGCAATTATGACCACTGATACTTTTGAAAAAATCGCCTCCAAAACAGTGCTGGTGGACGGTCAAAAAATAAACGTCTTAGGCGTAACTAAAGGAAGTGGAATGATTCAGCCCAATATGGCAACTATGCTAGCTTTTATTATGACAGATGCAACCGTTGATGCCAAAACCTTACAAGAAACCCTCAATTACGCAGTTAACTCTTCTTTTAACGCCATTACAGTAGATAGCGACTCCTCAACTAATGACACTTGTTTGCTTCTAGCCAGTAATGCTGGAGTAAAAATAAACAATAGCAACTTAGCTATTTTCAAAGATGCTATCCAAGAAGTCTCTGTCGAACTTGCCAAACTAATAATAAGGGATGGAGAAGGTGCGACGAAATTTATTACAATCAAGATAAACAATGCTTCCAATGAACAAGAAGCAAAAAACATTTTCTATGCAATCGCTAATTCTCCATTAGTAAAAACAGCTATCTTTGGCGAAAATCCTAACTTTGGAAGAATACTGAGTTCTGCTGGTAAAATTAACTCCAATATTGACCCAGACAAAACTACTTTGTGGCTAGGCGAATACTTATTATACGAGAATGGTTCCATCACCAACCAAGAAAAGCAGGTGCTGGATAAATACATGAAGAATAAGGAAATAAACATCACCTTGGATCTACATTTAGGAAATTCTTGCGTAACTGGATGGACCTCAGATTTGTCACATGACTATGTAGATATTAACGCTGATTATAATTAAAGTCTCTCCCCGCAGAAAGCACCAAAAACTTCTAAGAAAATAAACTTGCTGCGACCCTCTCCATCGCCTCACTAGCTAAATTAACTAATGTCGTTAAACTTATTGAATATGTAGCTGTCTCTCCTGGCAGAGAGACTTATCTGCTAAACTTATTATTACTCAGCCTAATTCCTAGGGTAACGGCACTAATCTTTATTAAAAAACACTTACAACTTCCGCTGGTGAGGTTACAAGTTTATATTACTTGAAAAATGGTCAAAGCCTTTGGGAAGTTCATGCTCTACCTTGTTCTTTAAATACAGGTATTTTTTCTTGGAAATCATTTTGCCTATTGGGGTTAGCCCAATCAATGAATGCAAATAATACTCTTTCTTTAGTTCATCAAAGTTGTCAGGAGAAATAGTAAACATTAATTCATAATCTTCTCCTCCTCGTAGCTGTGCTTCTAAAACATCTATTCCGGCAATCGAGGCTAGTTCTTTTACCTGCATCCTTGTTGGGATGCTTTCTGCATCTATTTCTACGCCAAGATTACTTTGAGTTGCTATATGTCTAGCCTCAGAGGCTATTCCGTCACTAATATCAATCATAGCTGAAGCAAATTTAGCGATTACCACTGCTTCTTTTATTCTTGCTCGAGGATGACCCAACCTCTCCTTAAGTGCTTCGGAGATTTGCTTCTTTTTGTTCAACACCATTCTAGCAACGCAAGCATCACCTATTGTTCCGGTAACAACAACTAAATCGCCGTTTCTAGCGCCATTTCGATAAACAGGAATAGTCTTACAATCACCTTGAACTCCAATCGTAATTGATAAGGTTTTACCATGAGTTATATTGCCACCCATCAGAGTTAACCTGTGTTCTTCACATTTTGACCTAATACCTTTGTACAATCCTTTGAGCCATTCTGGCGACGTTCTGTCATCTACGATCAAGGAAATATACAAAAAGGTGGGGATAGCACCCATTGAAGCAACATCACTGAGGTTTGTTTCCACTGCTCGCATGCCTATCTCTTCAGAAGTAAACCAGTCTTTCAGAAAATGATCACCTTCTACCATGGAATCAGTAGTAAAAACACGATACTCGTCGTTTTCTTTCCATACAGAGCAATCGTCGCCGATACCTTTGACGACATTGTTGTGCCTTATGGGGAAGCCTTCTGTTAAATAATCAATAAGTTCTATCTCGTTCACTTCTCACCTTTCACTTCCGTGTCATCCCGTACTTGATACGGGATCCATTTATTACTAAAAAACTCTGGATTCCCACCTTCAGTCTTCGTAAGCCTACGCCAAAGGCGCACAAGTTAGGCTTACTACGCCCTGACAAGCCGCGAGAATGACAGAAAAAATTTATTTTAATGCACAGAATTCACCACACATTGTACAAGTTTCGTAATTTTGTTTTCTTCTACTAAAATACTCGTCAAATTTCTGAGTGTCCATAGCTAGCTCTCGTTGCTTTTTCCAATCAACTTCTGCTCTGGCCTTGGACATCTGCCTGTCCCAATCTAAATCCTTGCCACGAGTAAGGTCTGCTGCATGTGCAGCTATTTTGTAAGCCATAATACCGTCTCTAACGTCTTTTAAGTCAGGTAAGGCTAAGTGTTCAGAAGGTGTGACATAACATAAAAAGTCAGCACCACTATAAGCTGCCATGGTTGCACCAATTGCAGAAGTTATATGGTCATAACCTGGAGCTACATCTGTTACCAATGGACCAAGAACATAAAAAGGAGCGCCATGACAATATTCCTTTTGCAAATCAATGTTCAATTTTATTCGATGAAACGGAATATGACCTGGTCCCTCAACCATACATTGCACGCCAGCTTTTCTGCATCTTAAAACTAGGTCACCTAAAATACGCATCTCTTCTAATTGTGCCTCGTCAGTTTCATCAATGATTGTTGCTGGGCGCATACCGTCTCCCAAGGAAATGGTCATATTATATTTTTTACAAATAGCCAGAATCTGATTAAAATTTTCATACAAAAAATTCTCTTTATTCCATTTCTTCATCCACTTCATTAGTAAAGAACCACCACGACTAGTTACTGGTATTAATCGAGATTTGGTTAATTCAATATGACTTTTTAATATCCCTGCATGTATTACAACGAAATCAACACCATCTTGGCCACTTTCTTCAAGAATTTCTAAAAACCTTTCAATCATATCTTCTGGATGCTCAGGCTTTTCAAAAAATAATCCATATAAAGGAACGGTACCTACAGGAATATAAGTACTATTAATTATATCTTTTCTTAACTGACGAATATCTTTGCCCAGGGAAAGGTCCATAAGGCAATGAACTCCCGTTTCTTCACAAAGCTTAACCTTGGCTAGTTCTTCTTCCACGCTAGAAGTAGCTGGAGAAACACCAATATTAGCGTTAATCTTGACTCTCAATCCCTTCCCTACAGCAACTGGCTTTACTTTAGTATGTTTTGGGTTGCCTAGAACAACTCCTGTTCCCGATGTTACTAAATCTTTTATAGTTTGTACGGAAACACCTTCCTGCTTGGCAAGTTCTTGATACACATTCTCTGCTATTATTTTGCTATCTATCATTGTGATAATTACCCTTCCGCCCTTTCCGGGCACCTTCCCTTGAAAAGGGAAGGATTCTAAATTTTTATTGAAACAATAAAATGCATTTACTTGCTAAGATTCTCAAAGACTTTTTTATACTCTTTAAAAATCTCTGCAACTTTTTTCTTTATTTTTTCTTTATTTTTTCTTTTTCTTTTGTATCCGTTTTCATAATCACATTATAACAACATAGAGTAAGTTTATCTATCGGAAATAGCTGA
>JAQWCF010000075.1 GCA_028706105.1 Candidatus Margulisiibacteriota bacterium | reverse complement strand
AGTTTGCATTTAAAGCTGTTAGACCAAAGAGGTGTTGCTTCCTTAGAATAAACTAATAAAACTACATAATCTCTGATAAAGTCACAAACTGATATCCTTGTGCCTGCACATATTCAATTACTCGTGGTAAAGCTTTGATGGATACTTCATTTCCATTATGCATTAAAATAATTGCTCCTGGTTTTAAATCTCTTTCCAGAAGAGCCATTATCGCTGAGACTTTCTTCTCTAAAAACTCCTCATCAACCTGTTGATCCTTGTAAAGGAAATCGTTTGCATTAATAGACCACCCCACTGACAAAAGACCATAATGCTCGACTGTTGCTAGAACTGATTTATTGATTCTACCTCCAGGCGGACGAAAATACTTTGGCACAAATCCTACTATATTTTCGTAAACACGACTAGTTTCGGCTATCTCCTCATCAACACGCTGATCAATATATTTATCTAAACGTATATGGCTATATGTGTGATTACCCAAAGTGTGACCATCACTATTTATTCTTCTAACAATGCTAGGATACTCTATCATTCTTGCTCCTATTAAAAAAAAAGAAGCTTTTACTTTATTTTGCTTTAAAATATCTAAAATTTTTTCTGTGTATAAATAATGTGGTCCATCATCAAGAGTTAAGGCTACTTGTTTCTTGTTTGTTGGGAATTGCATAGGCATACCATCTGGATTGTAAGCAAAAGAAACTAAAAAAATCACTGAAACAATAAGCGCTACTTTTACACCGCAAGCAAACAAATGGTTCACTCGTTAATGAACTCCCATAATTTTATGTGTCTGTGGTATAACTCGCACATCATTAAGATCTTTCTTTAAAATGTTATAGGCATTGATAATCTGCTCTTCTGTCGGAAAAAATTTAATCTTTCCACAAGGAGTAACTGGTTGAAGTATTAAAGGAATATCTTTACTTATATTTTTCATTAACCGACCAAACTCTCTTATTTCAAATATTTTTGTATCAGGCATTAATACATATTTCACATAAACATCTTCGTTCTTAACAAGCTTCAAACACTCCGAGAACTCTGTTTCATATCCTGGCTTATAATCCATAGAAAAAATATCAACTTTTCCTATCAATTCCTTCAAATGTGCTGGCAATGTTGCATTTGTTTCAAGCATCACAGGAAGTGGCAAATCTGGTATTATTTTCAGTAAATCATTAACTTGCAAAAGTGGCTCGCCGCCAGTTAAAGAGATAGAATGATGCCAGGTTTTGTTTAATTCATTAACTTTAGCAATAATTTCTTCTAGCTTCCAATCGCGACCTTCCTCAATATTTTCATCACAATAATCACAAGAAATGTTACAGCCAGTTGTTCTAATAAATATCTGTTTATATCCTAAATAGATACCTTCACCTTGGATAGAAGAAAAAATTTCACTTAAATACATAACAATTAGTATAGGGTGAAAAGTGAAAAGTGAAAAGTGAATGGGAAAAAGAAATAATAGTGGGAATTGACTATAACTCTTTCGATAATTAACAAATGAAAAATAAAATTATTGCAATAGACTCCTCTATCAACAAACCAATAAATGGTTTTTTTAAAATTATACTCGGACCATCTAGTTCTCATACTTTTGGACCATTTCGAATAGGACAATTTATTAAAAAAATGTTGACTGAAAATAGCTCAATTTCAGAAGGCAGACTGCAAGTGAAATTCTTTTCCAGCATGGCCTTAACAGGTAAAGGGCATAACTCAGACATTGCCATTACAGCGGGATTGCTAGGATTACCCTTAGAAGAAACTTTCAGCTCCTTGGAAATTGTAAAAAGAATGAACTACTTTCTTCCAATTGATAACAAAAAAATATTCTTTAATCCTGACGAAGACATTATCTGGGATACAACAACACCTATAAACTCACATCCAAACTCTATCCTTGCCCTTCTTCCAAACAAACAAGAACAACTATTTGAATCAGTCGGAGGAGGAGTTGTAAAACCTGACATGCTACCAGTCGCATACCAAGGTTGCCCAAAAGAACTTTCCTTTCATAATCTAAGTAGTTTTACTGAAGTTGCAGTTAAATTCAAAGGATCAGTATATGAATTCATTTTAGCAAGAGAGAAAGCTATCACTGCAAAAACAGAAACAGAAATCTTAGCTGAACTGAGATTAAAGTTTTCGTACATGATGGCAGGAGTCGAAAATGGAAGATTAAAAACAGGTTCATTACTAGGACAAACAACCTATAGATCAAATGCACTATTTAATCATTTCCTAGCTAACCCAAACAGATTTGATTACAAAAACATTACCTATGCTGCAGCGATTGCCTTTGCTGAACATAGTGCCACAGGAGGAATTGCCATTTCCGCCCCAACTGCTGGTGGTGGGGGTGTGCTACCTGGAGTCTTATACGGACTAAAACATTTAGGAATAGCAGAAGAAAGGTTAATAAAATCATTATTCATTGCGGGTATTATAGGTCTAATCATTGAACATAACGCTTGCATCTCTGGAGCTGAAGCTGGGTGTACTTTTGAAATAGGAGCTGCAGCCACGATGTCAGCAAGTGCCGCTGTTTATGCTCAGATAGAAGATACCTCAAATCTCCAAGATAAGAGATTAATGCTCGATAAAATCAGTCAAGCAGCTGAAATGATTCTAGAACATAATTGGAATTTAAGCTGTGACTGCATTGGCGGAAAAGTTGTAATTCCCTGTGTAGAAAGAAATGGAGACAAGGCTTTTAGTGCTGTCGGCGCTGCAGATACTGTACTTGTTCCTAATCCACATTACGCCCCTGTTGTTGATTTTGATTCTCTTTTGAAAATAGCCTACGCTCATGGCAAAAATCTTCCGCTTGGACTAAGAGAGACGGGAATTGATGGTGTTAGTAAAGCACTTAAACCTAATCTTTAAATCTTTTCTAACTTACCATATTTAGGCATCACAAGTTTCATTTCCTTACCAAACCTAATCTGCAAAGACGTATCCTTACCAGAACCAAAAACCTGAACAACCGTACCTTCACCAAAGGCACCGGAATTAACAATATCGCCTACACTATAAGAAAGGACCTTTTTAGCCTTACTTTCCTCTTCATAATCTCTAGTAAAAAAAGTGCCTTTTCTGTCTGGTTTAGTTAAATTATACTCTGGTTTGGCTGATAGTTTTTCAATAATATGATTAAAACCACTTAACCTATCGCTAAACTCCACCTTCAATAATTCTGCTGGCATCTCATAAAAAAATCTACTAAGTTCTTTCGGTGTAGTAGAACCATAAGCACCTCTATTGCTTGAGGCTGAAAGAAACAACCTCTTTCTTGCTCGAGTAACTGCAACATAACAAAGTCTACGCTCTTCTTCTAACTCATCTGGTGCATCCAATGATTGGACATGGGGCAAGACACCTTCTTCTAGCCCAAACAAAAAGATATTATCATATTCTAAACCTTTGGCTGTATGCATAGTCATTAAGGTAAGAACATCTTCCACTTCCCCAGATTCATCCTGGCTAGTCAGAAGTGTACTCATTGACACAAAATCATCTAAAGAATAATTTTGCTCAGTTGCTGATTTTTTTAACTCTTCTAAGTTTTCTATCCTTGTTTTAGCTTCCAAATTGCTTTCAGCTTGTAACATTTCTTTATATCCCGTTCTATTGATTACAATATCAATCAATTCTGCTGCTGAAAGCTTACCTTCCAAGTATTCTTGCTGGAAAGACAAAATAAGTTCTTTAAAATTTAATAAGGCTGCATGACCTCTCACCTCTTCAAGTTGGTCAACAGCTTCGAAACAAGAAATTTCTTTTTCTAAAGCTTTTTCTTGTACCTTCAACAAAGTCAATTTACCAATCTTTCTTGAAGGGACGTTAACGACTCTTTGAAAGGCGATATCATCACGGTAATTTAAGATAAGTTTCAAATAAGCCATAATATCTTTTATCTCTTTGCGATCATAAAAGCGTAAACCACCATAAACTCTATATTTAATATTATGTTGTAATAAAATTGTTTCTATAACTCGGCTCATGGCGTTTGTTCTATACAAAAACGCAATTTCCGATAAAGTTGAACCCTTTTCGATTACTGCCTTAACTTTTTTAACAGCATTTTCTGCTTCATCATAATCATTCTGCGCAATAAAAAATAATGCTTCGTCACCTTTTTCTTGGTTAGTCCAAAGTGATTTCTTTTTTCTAAGCTTATTGTTAACTATTACGCTATTAGCAATATCAAGTATGGTTGAAGTTGAACGATAATTTTGCTCTAATAATATAACCTTGGCATCAGGAAAATCCTTCTCAAAGTTTAATATGTTTTGTAAGTTGGCCCCTCTCCATGAATAAATATTTTGGTCAGTGTCACCTACAACAAAAATTCTTCTATGTTTAGCTGAGAGCATATAACTAATATGATATTGAGGCATATTAATATCTTGATACTCATCAATTAAAATAAACTCAAATTTATTCTGATATTTGTCTAAAATTTCTTTTTCTTGTTTCAAAAGAATAACCATGTTTAATAATAAGTCATCAAAATCCATTGCGTTGTTTTGTCTGAGCCTCAACTGATACTCGGCATAGACTTTTGCAGCAACCTGCAAAATATTTGTGTCAGCTTTTTGCAGAAATTGTTCAGGAAAAACAAAAGAATTTTTTGACTTACTTATCTGATACTGGATAGACTTAGGTTTAAATTGCTCAGTATCTATTTCGAAATCTGCAAGTATTTGCTTTATCAATGTCAACTGATCACCAGAATCATAAACAACAAAATTTTTATCATATCCCAGCTTATCGGAATACATCTTTAAAATCTTAAAACCAAACGAGTGAAATGTTAAAATCCAGTTGTCCTGTACTCTGCCACCTTTTAGCTCAAGCAAATCATGAACTCGTGCTTTCATTTCTGCTGCTGCTTTATTAGTAAAGGTTACTGCGAGGATATTGGCAAGTGATACATTGAACTCATTATGCAAATAGGCAATTTTGTGAGTTAGAACCTTAGTCTTTCCACTACCTGCTCCTGCCATAATTAGCAAGGGACCTTCTGTGTACTTAACAGCTTCTACTTGTTGAGGATTTAAGCCTTCAAAGAATCTTTCTGAGTTTTTGTCCATAGCTTATCAATTATGAACCACTTCTTCAAAATAATTAAACGTACTTATTCTGTTGCAAGTAAGAAATCAACTATTTTAGAGCAATTCAGCTTCGCCCAAACCTCTGCCATTCTATTGTTTAATATTTCATATTCTTTATCTTGCCCCAAAGAACTCGCTCGAATGTCCTCGAGCTCTTCTAAAAAATTTGGATCAATCACGTAACCTTGTGCTTGTGGATAATCAGCAATTCTCCCTTCTCCTGCATTCGTAAAAACAACCATAGTTGGAAGACTAAAAGCATCGGCAAGATGATAAGAGGCAGTATCAACAGTAACAATTTTGTCCATCAAAGAAATAATCATAGCAAAATCATCAAACATTTTCGACAATTCTTTTACATTAAAAAATCTAGGCGATTCATATTCAATATCCGAAACAGTAAACACATCATAATCCGTTTTTTCTAATATCTCTGCAATTATTTTGTGACTTATGGCCATGGGAAGGTTTCTACAATCCTGAACTGAATCAGGATGAAATAATACCTTACTCCCAACTCTTCCTTGAGATTTAATCCTATTTACTAATTCTTCGTTTTTGTTAGAAAACAAATACTGGTTTCTCTTTTTTGACTTCTCTATAGTCTGAAAATCAAGAGAAAACATCCATAAAAAACTATCAACAATAGACCGCATATGATAACCGGAAATTGAATTAATGGCAGTTATATCATAATAATAGTCATATCCACAAAACTGCTCTAGCTCTAGCGGTTCTTGAAAAATTTCTATTCCATAACGAGAATAAAATTCTCTAAACTTATTACTTTGAACATGAAATATGTCTACTTTAAATTCGTCAAAATACTTACTCAATTCCTCCAATAATATCTTATACGCGGTAACACCACAAATATTGTCACCATAAGCTGGACCAAAGCCTCCTAGCATAGCGATTTTCACTTTACCGGTCGTTGTTACTCTGTCAGCTAATGGAACAAAGTCTTCCCTGCTACTCAAATCAACAGGCAACTTCATACCTTCCGGTAAAGCGATTTTCTGATAAGTATTAATCCTACCCATCATCTGATTGTTTTTTACATCATTCACCATAAGAAATAAAGCATGCCGATAGTCTGACACATAGGTTTCATCTTTATATAAAGGAATATAATGCCCTTCAGAAAACTCCCTATCAGAAAATAATCCTTTTTTATCATAATCAAGATACGGAATAATCTTCATATCTTCTATAGTTTTAAAAAACAGCAACTTTTATCCCCCAACCTCACCCGGCAAAATACACCGAAAACTTTTTATTTACCTTATTGTCGCCACCCTCTCCTACCTCATCGGCTAAAATTACTTCCATTTATTCGACACCTTAACTTGTAGCCACCTCTCCTAACAGAGAGGTTTAAGTACTGTCTAGTTTTTTATTAACTAAACAGAGAGGGTTTACGAATACGAAACAAACTAACAAATTAAATATTCACTCTATTTAATTGTACACCATCAACGAACATGTGGGCAAAGAATGTAGGATTTATGAACATAAAAAAATCCCCCTCTCTTTTAGGAGAGGGGGACTAATCATATTTGTAACGCCCACTAAAGTTAATCTAGGGGGTGAGGCTATCCTTGAGCGAACTTCTGTGTTGCTTGTCACTCTCGCTTCGCTGTCCTGCTCCGCTCCATCGACCCCCACTCAGTCGCTGCCGCTCACATCCTGTTCGCTTTCCCTCCAGGTATTCGGCGCTCCTTCGGGTCCAGCAACACAAAAAAAAGAGGGAGTATTGCTACTCCCCCTCTTCCATTCATTACTAATAAGCGTTTACTGCTTATCCTTGAGCAAACTTTTGTGTTGCTTCCCTCATTATGTCGCCTTGTGTCTTACCTGTTGTATGGACAGCACTTACAGTATCTTTAATAATCTGTAGTTTCTGTTGTACTAAGAAAAGGTCACCTGGCTGGAGTTCTTCTGCATCTTTAATACCCCATGACTTCAATAGTCCACCGCCATCTGCTTTTATGATTTCAATCTCTGTTGACGTAATAGCTGCAGCAGTAGTATCTTCGTCAGAAATCTCTAATGGACTAAGACCTACAATTTCACCATTCTTATCAACATCTATACCCATTATCATAACATCTCCTGTATTTGCATCTTTGTAAGAAATCTTTATACAAGCACCACCCTCATTGTCTGGATCTCCCTTTTGTATATTAATAGACCAATTATTGCCGTCAATATCAGTATCTGGAACAATACCAATAAGATTAAAAATAGTATCAGCTAAGCTTGCAGATATTACGTTCCCATCTTCATCCATTCCAGCGTCAGCAAGAATTGATTTTACCTCTTCATCATTCAATCTTTCAAAAGCATATGCATTACCACTTTGAGTAACTACTTGCTTTCCTCCCATTTCCATTGTTGCCTTTAGAATATCTAAATTCAACTCGTTCATAGTGTCAGCTACGGCACCCATTGCATTGTTTCTGTTAATTTCTCCTGCGAATGAATAATTTGCGCTCATTTTAATTCCCCCTTTTTTCTTTATGTTTTATTATTTACCTCATCCGGCGAAACAATCAGAGAACTTCTCGTCCTCTTTTTTGTCGCCACCTTCTCCTGTCAGAGAAGGTTTATCAACTTGCCTTTAAAAAACTCCTTTATCTTCAGATATTGGAGCAAGAAAACTCACAGGACTTTTAAGCTTTCTTTCTTAATCCTGTCCCCCTTCCGTGTATTTATTTTGTATCAATACTAATATCGCCACAAAAGAGGTTTTTTATGTATTAATAATTTATGGTGTATTAATTACGCTTATTCAGTGGTGTCCAGCTAATTTCAAAAAAACGCCAACTTGTGTCTCTATTTCTAATGTATTATGCGTTGTAGTTGTGTTTTATATTGTCTATTATTTTTAAATATACAATCTTTGATGTCTGAGGCTTCGTTTTTATAATGGAGCGGGAAACCAGGTACTCTTTGCTTCGACTTTGCTCAGCATTCGAGGACAACCGCTAAACTCGTTCCTCATTAAGCGGAGTTGTTACTGAACTGGCAAGCCAGTTCTCACCATAACAAGCAATCATTTTTAAATATACAATCTTTGATGTCTGAGGCTTTATTTTTATAATGGAGCGGGAAACCAGGTACTCTTTGCTTCGACTTCGCTCAGCATTCGAGGACAACCGCTAAACTCGTTCCTCATTAACAGACTGTGTCACAAATACTTCCTCTCTGTACAATTAAATGGGCTACAACCCTTATATTTATTGAGTATATTTGATATAATAGTAGCATCAAAAGGGGGCTAATATGGTATATAAAACAGGTCAAC
>JAQWCF010000074.1 GCA_028706105.1 Candidatus Margulisiibacteriota bacterium | reverse complement strand
TTCTTAAAATATTCTGTATTATTAGTTTTGGTCATCTTTTTTTACCTCCATTTTTATTTGCGTAAATTAGAGTTTACGATGACCATCCTTAAATCTCAAATTGCAAACAAAATTGTACACTACCAATCGTGGTTGCTGAGAAGTTGGAAAGCTGGGAAACGCTGATAGTATGTAATATAAATGGATAGTAACTAGTATTATCAAATATGGATATTAGATATTAAATACTAAATATAGATATCCATATAGGGATCTTGCGTAATCCTTATGCTATCTGGTAATGAGTTAGGTGTTTTAGCCGTCCGCAGCACCAAATGAGTTGTTAACCCGAATGCTTTTTTTTGGGGTATTGTTTTTAACTTCAACAAAAACAAGAAAGTCCCTCTGTTTATAATTAACAGAGGGACTTTCTCTTTAAAGCTTGTTCTTAAATCAAAAAAAGTTATTTTGTTTTTCTTGCTTCTTTAGCTTTCTTAAATTTTTCTTCTTGCTCTGCTCTTCTCTCATTTCTTTTAGTCAGCTGTTCTGGTGTATATACGCTATCTGTTTCTGCTTTAAGTTTTTCTCTAGACGTTGCTCTCTTTGCTTGTAATTCCTTCATGTCATCTCTAAGTTTATTTATCTTAGTTTCTGAACGTGGATTCGCTTCCATCTCTGTTTTCATTGCATCTCTGAGGTCGTTTAACTTATCAGAGAGTTCCTTATTCTCTTGCCTAGACTTATCGTGTATTTCTTTAATTTGTTTATGCTGTGCTTCTGAAAGATCGCCATTTGCCAAGATCCTTTGCTGACGCGCATCATCCTTGCCTTGCTTCGCGCTACCATCTATGTTTCCGGCTGTAGCCGCAAAAAGCATTCCAGCTAATCCTAAAACCATTAAACTGTTAATAACTATTCTCATTTTATTCTCCTTTTTAAAAGAAAGCTTACACTATTAATACTCTTACTAATCCTTAGCTTTAAAGAAATTCCATTTTTTTTTGTCTTTGCTTGTCTTTTTATGGTTCTCTTTGTCTTCTTTATTGTTTTCTTTTAATTCTTTTAACTTTGCAATCTGCTCCTCAGTTAAAACACCGTTCATTTCTTGCTTCATGCTAATCATCTCATCAAGTCTCTTTGCTTGAAAATTAACAATTTCTTTTTTTAGTTCCTTAATTTTTTGTTCAGATGGCTGAGCTGAATCAAGCTCTTTCATCAATTCCACTCTGGCATCTCTTACTTGTGGAGCTTCGCCCTCTGGACATGACTTATATTTCTTAAAAATTTCTTTAATCTTTACTTCTTGCTCTGTAGTTAAATTGATTTCTTTAAACATATTCTTATGTCTAACCTCTGTTCGATTACTCTCTTGCGTACAGTCTGCAGAATCTACACAACCGCGATTTGCTTCTCCGTATTGTGCGGCAAAAAGCATGCCAACAACACTTAAAACCATTAAACTTTTACTTACTTTTTTCATCTTGACCTCCCTTATTTATAGAATTATACAACTCTTTGTTAAAATTAGTTCCATTTTCAATAAAATTTAAAATAAAAACTCATCATTGATTGTTAAAAAATACTTATCATAATAAGTGGTGTCGCTCATCTGCAACAGCCGATCCCTATACTCACTAGACTTCTTTGCATCTAAAGTGCTAACTCCGATAAAAAACACAAAAACCATAACACTTGTCAGTATTGGACTTAAAACCATAACCCAACCTGAAGAAGGTGTTTTTTGTCTTTTAGCTTGTTTGTTTTGAATTGTAAAAATAATATTGTTAAACAAAGCAGAAGGTACTGCTTCTTGTTTCTGCAAATTCTTAATTAACTCATCATAACTTTTTTTCATTCTGTACCTCCTTTTCATATAATTCTCTTAATTTCTTTCTTCCTCTATTTAGTCGAGACCTAACCGTGCCAATTGGCAAATTCATTGTCTGTGCTACTTCCTCATAACTTAATTCCTGTATGTCCTTTAAAACTATTGGCAGACGATATTTATATTCCACTTGCTCTAATAGTCTAACGACTAAATCTTCTTGCTCTTCCTTCTCCTCTGGCTTTTGATTATAAAAAAAACTTATCTCTTGTATCTTCTTTACAAAATTATTTTGCCTCTTAAGATGGTTAATCACATGATTTACAGCAATTCTATTTATCCAAGTATTAATACTATATTCTCTATTGAACATCTGTCTTTTTTCATAAACCTTCACATAAACATCTTGAGTAAGGTCTTCTGCCTCCTGTTGCTTAAGCACCATTTTATAAATAGTGTTGTAGACAAACCCTTTTGTGGATTCGTATATTTTTTGCAAAGCCTGCATATCGCCAACAAGAAAATCAGACAAAATTTGTTCAGTTAATTTCATTGCAATGTCTAAGTATACTTACAAATAATTAGGATAATAAGTTCCACTTATCTACCTTTGCTTGATAAAACAACAGTAAACTCGCCTTTTTGTTCTTTTTTGGATAGCTCACGAAAAACATCACCAACTGAACCCTTCCAGTAATGTTCGTATCTTTTAGTAAGCTCTTTCACAACAAAAACCTCAACATCTTCAGACGCAGACATTATGGTATCTAATGTTTTGGTTATCCTTTTAGGAGATTCATAAAAAACAAAAGGAACTTTTTCTTGAAGAAGAGCATGCACTAACGCTACCTGTTGTCCCTTTTTCCTTGGCCAAAACCCTAGAAAACGAAATCCATCCAAAGAAAATCCAGAGAGAGCCAAAGCAGAAATACAAGCTGTTGGTCCGGGAACTATTTCTATCGGCAGTGATAATTCATGAAAAAGATTAATAACATGATATCCCGGATCTGAGATCATTGGCATCCCAGCTTCGCTAATTAAAGCAATCGAAAGTTCCTCCCGCTCAAGCCTTTGTCTGAGTGCTTCGGTTCTACTCCGTTCGTTATGGTCATAATAAGAAACTAATGTCTTCTCTTTGATTCCTAACGCCGAAAGCAACATCCCGATTGTTCTGGTGTCTTCGCAAAACACAACGTCTGCTACTTTTAAAGCATTAACAGTACGCAAAGGAATATCCTCAATGTTACCAAGGTGATTTCCGCATATGTAAAGTTTGGAGGTCAAGCTATGCTTCTTTTATATTACTTGGAGAGATAACATCCATGTTAACGTTACCTTTAAAAACTGCACCTTCATCAATGATAAGTTTCTTGCCAAAAATATCACCAATCAATTTGCCAGTTCTCATTATTTCTATACTTTCCACTACATCCACATCACCAGTAATCTCACCCTGAACGATTACTCTTAAAGCACTAATACTTCCACGTATTTTACTCTTTTGTCCAATAAAAACACTTCCCTGAGACCTTATTTCACCTTCAAAGTCTCCTTCTAATCTAATAGAATATTCCGCATTGATAACACCTGTTAAGGCTGAATCAAAACCAACGATTGTTTGAATTGTGTCATCTACATGATAATCTGGTTTAATTACTTTCATGAAGCAAATTATACACTTTTTTCCCAAAGGTAGCAAAGCAAAAGAAGGATTATGTTGTCTATCCAGCTGGTCTTCACTATAATAAAATCATGACTACTCAATACGCTGTTATTGGATACCCTTTAGGCTATTCACTATCACCTGCTTTGCACAATTATTTTTTTTCAGAATACAAAATTGATGCAACATACATTTCGCTACCCTTAAAAAAAGACCAACTAACCGAACTATTTGAAGCAAAGAAATTTGCAGGTTTTAATGTAACCATCCCCTATAAAGAAGATGTGCTTAGTTTATGTGATGAACTAACGGAAACAGCAAAACAAATAGGTGCCGTGAATACGGTTAAATTAGTAAACGGCAAATACCTTGGAACCAATACAGATGCGCCTGGATTTAGCTTAATGTTAAAAGAAGACGCTGACTTCGAACTATCTAATAAGAATATTTTATTGTTAGGTGCCGGAGGTGCAGCAAAAGCTATCACTTATTCTGCTTTGAATGATAATTGTAATAAATTATTTGTTTACGATATTAGTGAAGAAAGAACCAATAGTTTAAAAAATCAATATAACAGTACAAAAATAGCCACAAGCTACTCTGTTGAAGATTTTAAAACAATTATCCCTTTAGCTAACATAATAATCAATGCTACACCAATAGGCATGGAAAATACTCTTAACCAAAGCATTCTTAATAAAGAGCAACTATCCTTAGCAAAAAAAGACTGCTTAATTGTAGACATCATCTATTCTCCACCCAAAACACAGCTGCTGACTATTGCAGAAAACCTAGGATTAAAAACGTTAAACGGTCTAGGAATGTTAGCCGGACAAGGAATACTTGCAGAAAAGTTTTGGTTTTCTAGAAATTTACGTTATAATATCTCCAAGGAGGTATTCTTACGTGCAATCAAATCCGGTATACCTAGTAAATGAACTTCTAAAAAAAGCTATCTTAAGCAAAGCGACTGACATACACTTTCATCCGTCAGATAACAGTGTAACTGTAAAAACCAGAGTTAACGGAAAGCTCCTTACCGACATAGTAATTTCAATAGAGGAATACCCTTCTGTCGTCAACCGCCTCAAGGTTCTGTCTAATCTTAGCTCTTCTAATGCCTTAAAAACACAAGACGGAAGACTTAGCTTCACCATAGATGATAATCAACGCGACCTAAGGATATCCGTTATCCCTTCCCATTTTGGGGAAAATATTGTTATCAGAATATTATCCAAATCGGCAGACGTTCCAACCATCGACAAGCTTGGCATGAACGAAGAGTTGATAGAAAAAACAAAATTATTGCTTAGCAAAAAAGAGGGAATGATACTTACCACTGGACCAACAGGTAGCGGCAAAACTACGACGTTGTATTCGCTACTCAAACATCTTTATACCGAGAACGATACCTTGCACGTCGTCTCTATTGAAGACCCAATTGAGTACATTGTCCCTGCCTTTACGCAAATTCAAGTCAATGAACCTGTGGGTATGAACTTTTCTCATGTTCTAAGATCTGTCCTGCGACATGACCCAGATGTAATTCTAATAGGAGAAATACGTGACCAAGAAACCGCACAAATTGCGATACGTGCTGCAATGACTGGACACCTAGTTTTCGCAACCCTGCACACCAATACAGCAAAATCAGCAATCGCCAGGTTTATAGATTTTGAAATTAGAGAAATACTTATTAAAGAGGCATTACTTGCTGTATACAATCAAAGACTTATTAAAGAAAATTCTGCAAGAACTGCTAGTTTCGAACTGTTTATCCCGTCAGAAAACCTTTCTTGACGCAACTTCATCCATTTCCTTACGCTCAAAAAGCATTAGGTCATAATTATATTGCTCTTTTTGTTTATCTTTCAAATTCTCTAAAACTTTAATTTCTTTTCTATTTTCCATTATCTCTACTCTTTTTTTATCTATCTTGTTTTCAAAATCCTTAATAGCCAACGCTTGCTTATAAATTTCATTTTTTAATCCCTGAAGATAATTTTCTTCCATGATTTGCTCTTCACTACTAAAAGACTTATTTTCTCTGATCTTGCCAAACTCTTCTTCCATCTGGGACTGAAAATAAGCTTTTACTTCCTCGTGTCCAGCTTTTCTTTGCATTAATTTACCAAGTTCCTGTTTCAATAACTCTTCTTTTTTTTCTTTTATATCCAAAACTCGTTGCATTCTAAAAGCAAATTTTTTCATATCAACTACCTACGGCTGCCTTTAACATACTAACTTCTTTATCATAATCATAATTCTCATCCATTCCCTGTGTAACAAAAGACAGTATTCCCCCCATCTTCTTAATCGCTTCATCAATCTTTGGATTACTTCCTGGCGCATAGGCACCAATATTGATAAGGTCCTCCGCATCACGATGAGCTGCCATTAACTCCCTGAGCTTGTAATTTGCCTTCATATGGTCTTTGGTAACAACATCTGGCATCACTCTACTAAGACTACCTAATACATCAATCGCTGGCCAAATGTTCTTAGCTGCTATTTTTCTTTCTAAAACTATATGCCCATCCAAAATACTTCTTGAAGCATCTGCAATTGGTTCGTTCATATCATCCGAATCAACTAAGACAGTATAAATGCCTGTAATGCTACCCTTATCGCTAGTGCCGGCTCTTTCTAAAAATTTGGGCAACATAGCAAAAACAGAAGGAGGATAACCTTTAGTTGTCGGAGGCTCACCGATTGTCAAACCAACTTCCCGCTGGGCCATCGCAAACCTAGTTATAGAGTCCATCATTAACAAAACATCTTTGCCTTGGTCACGAAAATATTCAGCTATGGCTGTTGCAGTAAGAACCGCTTTGATTCTTATTAAGGCTGGCTGGTCTGAAGTCGCCACAACCACTACCGATCGTTTCAAGCCTTCTTCACCTAATGATTTTTCTATGAAATCTCGTACTTCCCGGCCTCTTTCTCCTACCAGGGCAATAACGTTGATATCTGCTTCGGTATTTCTAGCAATCATCCCAAGTAAGGTGGATTTACCAACACCTGAACCAGCAAATATTCCAACTCTTTGTCCTCTACCTAAAGTTAGGCAACCATCTATAGCCTTTACGCCTACACCTAAATGTTTTGTAATTCTATCCCTTAATAATGGGTTCGGTGGTTGAGCATATACGGGAACTCTCTTCTGCACAATGATGTCACCTTTGCCGTCTATTGGCTCACCTAAACCACTTAAGGTTCTGCCTAGTAAACTATTGCTAACTGGAATGGTCAGACACTTTCCCGCGGACTCTACCAAATCGCCTGCACTTATGCCTTCCATTTCACCTAATGGCATCAATAAAACTCGACCATTACCAAAACCGACAACTTCTGAACGTATCACACTCCCAGCTTTATTATGAATCAAACAAACGTTGCCAATAGGAACCATTGGTCCGGTAGCAGCAATAACTAATCCGGAAATATCCTTAACCATGCCCTTTGTAACAATAGGCTCAATGTCGTCTAGCTTATTAATATATGGCTGTAAATCAATACTACTCATTTAATAAATTTTTCTCTAACTGAGAAAAAATTGACTGCAGGCTGGCATCCATAAAACCAGTGTTCATAGATATTCCCACTCCACACTCATCAATATTGGAATCTTTCTGGATACCCAAGTCTACCACTCCCAAATATTCAGAAAACTCGTTTTTATATTTATTTATTCGATCATATTGTTTTGGATTTACTTTAATTGTAATGCTGTCTCTGATGCTCACCTGGTCAAAAAGACTTTTGATAAAAGACACTAGAACTTCTGTCTTGTTTTGAAAGGTAACTCTCGTGATTTTTTCTGCGATTGCTAATGAAAAAGAGACTATCTGCTTCTCAACATTTTGGAGATAATCCTCTGTTGCTTGCCCGATTTTTAGTCTAATTTGTTCTAACTCTAAGGTAAAATCTTTTACTTTATCTGCAAACTCTTGCTTGCCCGCATCATATCCTTCTTGATATCCCTTTTGTTTTATTTCTTCCATTTGATTATTTAATTGTTGTTTTTTTTGCTCAACATGTTCATTCGCCTTAACCATCATCTCGTCTTCTTTTTTCTTGATAACCAAGGCCAGCTTTTCACCTTCTTGAAGCATTTCAACAACCATGGCTTCTGTAAAATAAGAGGAAAGAACTGGCGAAACTGATTTCAAGTTTCTAGCAACTGCCTCTTCTGCTTTGATTATCTTTCCTGTCTTCATACGAATTCTTCTTCTTCTTCACCGCCACGAGAAAGGAATATTTCGCCTGCTTCTTCTAGGTTTCTAACAATATTCACAATCTTTCTTTGCATATCCTCAACTTCCTTAACTCGCACTGGACCCATAAATTCCATCTCTTCTTTAAGAGTCTCAACTGCTCTGTCCGATAAATTCTTAAATATTAATGTCTTTAATTCCTCGCTGGCTACTTTAAGAGCCAGAGGAAGATCTTTCATCTCTACGTCTTGAAGTAGTCTTTGCACCTGTCTATCTTCAAAATCAATAATATCTTCAAACACAAACATTAAATCTTTTACTTCAACTGACAACTGAGGATCTACCTCCTCTAAATACTCTAAAATTTTCTTTTCTGTTGATCTGTCTACACTATTAATAACTTCTGCTAACGAATTCACTCCGCCCTGAGTTGAAAAATCTTGATGTGTAATAACTGAAGAAATTTTAGCTGTTAATACTTTTTCTATCTGTCTAACAATATTTGGCGGTGTTTGATCCATCACGGCTATTCTTCTAGCAACTTCTGGCTGAATATCCTCCGGCAATAAAGATAGCAGTTGTCCTGCTTTCTTGGGGTTCAAATATGCCAAAATTAAGGCGATTGTTTGTGGCTGTTCATCTTGAATAAACCTAATAACATTTTCCGGATCGGCCTTATCCAAAAACTCAAAAGGCGTTAATTGAAAATCTTGTCTAAAATCTTTAAGTAAAGTTGTTGCTTTATCTTTACCCAAAACTTTTTCTAAAATATCTTTTGCATATTCAATCCCACCAAAATGAACCTTGCCTCCAGATTGTTTTGCATCTCTGATAAAATCTTCAATAACTTTGTCTTGCTCACTAGGGGAAACATTCTGAATCCTTGCAATTTCCATTGTCAGTTCTTCAACTTCCGACTCGCTCAATTGTTTAAGTGCTTGAACTATTTGTTCTTTTCTTAAAGATAAAAGTAGCGTAGCGGCTTTTTTCCTGCCGGTTGTAATCTCCATAATTGCCATATAGATTAACCCTCACTTAACCATTTTTTAAGTACACGAGCAAAAACCTCCGGATTT
This sequence comes from Candidatus Margulisiibacteriota bacterium, assembly GCA_028706105.1. Lineage (NCBI taxonomy): Bacteria > Bacillati > Candidatus Margulisiibacteriota > Candidatus Margulisiibacteriota bacterium. The sequence goes on along the minus strand of JAQWCF010000074.1, from coordinate 485 downwards.
TCATCTACCATATCATCTAGAGACCTTCTCATGTTTGAGCGTCTTTCTTCTTGAGCATACACTTCTTCATCGGCACCTACTCCAGGCATTGCGCTTCTTCCAGAATCAGTCATATTGACCCCCCAAGAACCACCTGCACCAGAAACTGCCTGTAGCTTTTTTAACCTTGTCCAAGCATAAAAAACTGTAAATACTAACAACAAACCTAAGCCAATATTCTTCAATATATTCATAATGAAGGATATTTGTCGCTGCTGAGCCATTTCTTTCTTCGTTGTTTCCATGCTTGTTTTATCAAATGCTAAATTGCTTAAAGAAACTGTGTCGCCTCTTTGGGTATCAATTCCCGCCGCTGAGGAGATTGCTTCCTTTAACGAAGCGTTTTGTTCTTCTGAAATCTGTCTATCAAGAATAACGGCAACTGATACTTTTTCTACATAACCAGGAGCTTTAACAAATTTTTCTATTTTCTTAGAAACTTCGTA
>JAQWCF010000073.1 GCA_028706105.1 Candidatus Margulisiibacteriota bacterium | reverse complement strand
ACTAACCTTTATAAATACTATTTCTTAAAGAAGAATAACCTATATACAGGTTACTTGTCAACAGCCAACAAGCCAGTTAAACTAAAAGAACCATACTAGTAATTACAAATTTCTCTTTAAAAAATCATTATAAGCAAGCCTTAAACCCTCACGCAAGTTAACCTTGGGAGTCCAGCCCATAGCTAAAAGCTTGGAAGAATCTAAGAATTTACGAGGAGTACCATCAGGTTTGGAGGTGTCATTCACTATTTTACCTTCATAACCTATAACGTCCTTAACCAACTCGGCTAGTTCCCGTATCTTTACATCTGCACCAAAACCAACGTTGACATGCTGGTCACCACTATAATTTTCCATTAAAAAGATGCAAGCTTCTGCTAAATCATCAGAGTAAAGAAATTCTCTTTTAGGCTTACCCGTTCCCCACATCACAACTTCCGGGGAATTGTTAATCTTCGCTTCATGAAACCTTCGAATAAGACCAGGAATAACATGCGAATTCTCTGGGTGATAATTATCATTCACGCCATAAATATTAGTTGGCATACAGCTAATAAAAGCTGTCTTGTATTGTTTATTATATGCTTGGCACATTTTGATGCCTGCAATCTTAGCTAGCGCATAAGCGTCATTTGTTGGCTCTAGCTCACCTGTCATTAAATACTCTTCTTTGATTGGTTGCTTAGCAAATTTAGGGTAAATACAGGAGCTACCTAAAAACAATAATTTTTTAACAGCATTTAAATGGCTCTGGCTTATGATATTCAACTGGATCATTAAATTGTCATACAGAAAATCAGCGGGATAAGTTTCATTAGCATGAATCCCGCCTACTTTAGCAGCAGCCAAGAAAACATAAGCTGGCTTCTCTGCCTCGAAAAACTCTTTTACCGCTACACTATCTCTTAAATCTAGTTCTTGGGATGTTCTAAATACTAGATTATGAAAACCTTTTTCTTGCAGTTTTCTCACAATTGCTGAACCAACGAGACCATTATGCCCTGCAACGTAGATTTTGGAGGTTTTATTCATGATAAAACTCCAAAATCTATAGTAAATAGTAAATAGGGAATAGGGAATAGATTAATTATTGCCATATTATTTTTTACCTTTAAAAAACACTTTTAATATTACTAGATTCCCGCCTTCGCGGGAATGACAATGTGTTTTACCTTTCACTTTTTCTTGTTCCCCCTCTCGAGAGGGGGTTAGGGGGTGTGTTTACACTTCACAACTCTGAATTACATCAAACCCACTATCCCTTAAGGCTTTATCTTTTCTAAATAACTCAACATCTTTAGCTACCATTTCTTTGACAAGCATAGCCAAATCGTATTCTGGCTTCCAACCAAGTACTGTGTTTGCTTTGGTTGGATCTCCGATCAACAGTTCAACTTCTGTTGGTCTAAAGTACCTAGGATCTACTTTTACCAACACTTGTCCTTTTTTCAGATGACTAGGTTTACAACATAATTTTTCTGAAAACAACTTTTCATCAATACTATCAATTATCCCCTGTTCCGTTAAACCTTTTCCCTGAAAAACTATTTTCAACCCAATCTCCGCAAAAGCCATTCTGATAAACTCTCTTATCTCTGTTGTTTTGCCAGTAGCAATTACAAAATCCTCAGGAGTTGGTTGCTGGAGCATTAAATGCATCGCTCTAACATAGTCCTTCGCATGTCCCCAGTCACGTTTAGCATTCAAATTGCCCATATAAACACAGTCCTGAGTTCCAATAGCAATTTGAGCAACAGCTCTGGTTATTTTCCTTGTAACAAAAGTCTCTCCTCTAAGTGGACTCTCATGGTTAAATAAAATGCCATTACAAGCGAACATATTGTAAGCTTCACGATAGTTCACTGTTATCCAATAGGCATAAAGTTTAGCTACACCATAAGGTGAACGTGGATAGAAAGGCGTTGTTTCTTTCTGCGGTATCTCTTGCACTTTTCCATAAAGCTCAGAAGTGGAAGCTTGATAAATTTTCGTCTTTTGACCAAGACCAAGAAGTCGAACAGCTTCAAGTATCCTCAAAGTTCCAAGGCCGTCTGCGTTACCCGTATATTCTGGAGTATCGAAGCTCACATGCACATGACTCATAGCTGCTAAATTGTATATCTCATCCGGTTGTACCTGCTGAATAATTCCAATCATATTGGTACTATCAGTAAGATCCGAATAATGTAATTTCAAATTCACGCCCCTATCATGAGGGTCTTGGTATAAATGATCTATTCTACTTGTATTAAACAGCGAGGAGCGTCTCTTTAGTCCATGCACTTCATAGCCCTTGTCTAAAAGAAGCTCTGTAAGATACGCTCCGTCTTGACCAGTAATTCCTGTAATAATAGCTTTCTTTTTAGTCATTATTCCACCCTTCCACCGCTAAAGCGGTCCCCCTTCCCTTATAAAGGGAAGGATTGTTTTTAATTCAACCTATGTAAATACTCTTTCAGTACAATCAGCATAGCCTCAATGTCCTGCTCCTGTAAATCTCCAATGTTAGAAATACGGAAAGTGTTTCTATCCGTCACCTTACCTGGATACAAAACATATCCTCGTCTTTTCATAAACTCATGCAAACCCTCAAAAGAATAATTCTCCTTATCAGGCTCACAAACTGTTGTAATAATCCTGGAATGACAGCTCTTATCTACAAGCGTTTCTAGTCCTAGTGCTTTCAAGCCCTTCATCAAAACTTCCCAGTTAGCAGAATAACGCTTATATCTATTTTCTACCCCTTCGTTTTTTAGTTCAATAATGGCTTGTTTTAACGCATATAAAGTTTGAACTGGAGGAGTGAACCTCATTTGCCATGTTTTCTGAAATCCTTTGTATTGTTTATATAAATCTAAATAAAACAATTTGCTCTTCTGGTTCTTTAACTCTTCTAATTTTGACTTGTTTGCCACGACAAAACTAACTCCTGCCATACCTTGTAAATTTTTATTAGAGCTTGCTGCCAAATAAGAAACATTCATTGCAACCATATTAATAGGAACAGCACCATATGAACTCATAACATCCACCAACATTTCTACTTTCATCCTTTTGCAAATATTACCTATGGACTTGAGGTCATTAAGTAGCCCTGTTGTTGTTTCGCTATGCACAACTGCTAAATACTTAAATCCTTTTCCTTGGATAAAATTTTCAAAATCATCTAAGTTTATTGGCTCTATATTCGAACTCTGATATTCTAGATAATCCAGCTCATAAGCGTCAGCAATCTCGCACATGCGCCTGCCATACGCTCCATTATTGACTATTAATAACTTACCAATAGCAACAGAGGCTAACATCGACTCAACTGCAGCTGTGCCTGATCCAGCAAAAAGTACACTAGTATAATCTTGGGTATTTGCAACAAATCTTGTTAATTCCTGAGAAATATAATCCATTAAAGTTCCAAATTCTTTCTCTCTTGGGCAAATGTCAGGAACTATTTGTGCAAACTTTACACTATTTGTTGTAGTAGCAGGCCCAGGGTTTAGTAAAACATTCCGTTTGACCTCAACGTTACGAAACTCTCTTTGACTGATTAATGGAGATACTTTCTGGGTAGCTCGTTCATAATGGGCTAAATCGTCTATTTCACACCAAGCAAGCCCCACCAATCTTTTAATATAAATTTTGTGAATCTCCCTGACTTTAACCATAGTCATCTCATAATCCAACATTGGGTTATCGCTAATAACATAATAATCAACCATTGCTAAAAGCAACTCTTTGGAAAGCTTAGAAATGCCGACTAATTCCGAATAAGGATTAGGCAAATAGTTGCTTTGCTTGGACATATTAAGCAAATTAACATCCTCGTCTACCCACACATAAACCTCATCACCAGAACCAGTCCAATCGCTTGATAAAACTATATTAGAATTATCATCATTAATAAGCTCAAAAATAGCTCGTTGTTCATATAGTAAGTCTGATTCTAATAATAAAAATTCTTCGTCAAGATAATCGACTAAACAAGCTAAGGTTCCCATACTCCCCGTATTTTTAAACTCGTCATTTCTAACACAAATTATTTGGCTATATTTCTGCGCTAAATCTTCATAGAAATTTGCTAAATAGCCAGTACCTATGACTATTTTTTCTATACCTTGCTTGATTAGTTTTTGGACAGATCTTTCAATGAGAGATAAACCATCTATTTCCATAAAACCTTTTGGTTTATTTTTAGTTTCAGATGATAGTCTGCTACCCAGACCTGCTGCTAAGATAACTGCTGTTTTAATCATAAATATACTTTCCTGTCTTTTTTAAATTCTATAACTATTGCTCAAAATAATCTATCATAAACCTTGACCAGATATATACTTTTTCAATCTATCTTTGATTTCAAATGGTTTGACTTTGGGTCTAGATAACTTAGCATTTACCTCTCTTTTAATTTTTATACACAAAAAAGTTAAAACCTTATTCTTCTGCCAAGATTTAAGACATTCATCCATTTCTTCCAAAGAATGAACATATTTGCTTTCCTTATAGCCAGCGCTTGCAGCAATTTGAACAAAATCAACATTATGGGAAACGGTAAACTGACCACCAGTAGAATCATGCATATTGTTATCTAACAAAATGTGAAGCATATTATCAGGAGAATAATATCCATTAGTAGCTAAATTGCCCATTCTCATAAGCAAAGCACCGTCACCATCTATTGCAATAATATCCTTATTTGGTCTAGTTAAAGCTAATCCTAAGGCAAAGGAACTGATACAACCCATACTCCCAACCATATATAAATTATTCAAAGAATCCTCTACTTCAGATAACTCTCGACCAGTAAAACCAGTAGTAGCTAAAAGGATTGTCTTTGTGTTCTTGTTTTGGTTAATTACTTCCAAAACGTGTTTTCTGCTTGGTAATTCAATATCTCGTTTTGCTTTTTGAGTAACAAATATTTGAGGTCTCGTTTCTCTCACCGAACAATTTTTTAGTTCAACACTACTAAATGTTTTGTTTTTCACTATAAAGAAAAAGGTATGATTACTATTAATCACTTCATCAGCTTCGATAAGTTGTTGTGCCGCAATTTCCTCATCAGTAGACAAGTATTCCCAGCGAATTTGCATAAGGTCTAACAGTTTTTCTGTAATGACTCCCATTAATTCATGTTGCGGTTCATCATTATTCCCTGGTTCCCCTCGTAAACTAACAAAGCCTAAAACAGGTATTTTGAAAGGATAATTAAGCGATGTCAGTGCTGTAATGGCATTTGTTAATCCACTGTTTTGCATAAGAACAATGGGTTTTCTGCCACCTAGATATGCGCCTGCGCATGTGGCAACAGCATCACCTTCATTGTGGCTCATTACAAAAGAATTTTTATTAATCAGATAATTAATAAAAAATGTCAAATAACTACAAGGAACACCACAAAAAAAGTTATAGCCTAAACTATCAAGCTTATTGCCAAAAACATTAGTATCTAACAGCTTCATTTTGTGCCAGGGATTAATGTTAAAATTTCTTTAATAGACATGCAATGATCTTCAACTTCTAACGCTCTATCATGTTTTAAAATTGTTCTCGCAACGTTTACCATTGCTGGGTAGGCGGCTCTAAGCAAATGATTGGCATAAATCACAATATTTGCTCCATGCTTCTTTAATTCTTCTGCTTTTATTTGGTTAAAGCTAGTTGGCACCACAACTACAGGCGTTGTTTTATCTTCTTTTCTAAACTTAACAAGAAACTCTAGTATCTCTTGTGCTGTCTTGGCTCTTGAATGAATCATAATGCCGTCAGCGCCTGCCTGAACATAAGCAAAAGCTCTTTTGATGGCATCATCCATACCCTTTTCCAAAATCAAGCTCTCTATTCTAGCTATTATCATAAATTCTTTGGTTATCTGTGCTTCTTTGCCCCTTCTAATTTTATGACAAAACGAATCAATATTATCTTGGACTTGGCTGACGTCGTTGCCTAGCAGGGAGTTTTTCTTTAGTCCTATCTTATCTTCGATGATGACCGCGCTAACACCTGTTCGCTCTAAGCTCCTAACTGTAAATTCAAAATGTTCAACTAACCCGCCAGTATCAGCATCATAAATCATTGGTTTTGTGGTTACTTCAAATATTTCATTGACTGTATGTATCCTCGCAGTAGTATCTACGGTTTCGATGTCTGGCTTCCCCTTCGAGGTGGAATCAGTTAAAGAACTTGACCACATAGCATCAAACTCTAACTTCTTGCCATCATCTTCATAATAAATATTCTCAACTATTAGTCCACTCAAAGCATTATGAACTTCCAAAACTCTGACTAGTTTATCTGCACTTAGTAATTTTTGAAGTCTTCCTTGTCTGACTGCAGAGGTAATCCCGTTCTTCATCATTTGCTCTTTAATTCTCAGCTCATTAATATCACTACTATAAGGGACTTCCACTAATTCCCCACCCCATTGTGATAATAAATCTATTACTTCTGCACGGAATTGTTTTTGATAATTATTTTTCCAATCGTCACCATGAATAACATAATCTGGCTGAAGCTCTAATAAATTATTTTTATAACTAGCAGTATCTTGGGGAATTATTCGCTTAACCAAGGAAATGTTCTCCAAAACTTCTTTTCTTTTTTCATAATCAAGATATGGAATATCGTTTAATTCGCCACAGGCTTTTAAAGTAAGCAAACCAACAATAACTTCTCCGTATTCTGCTGCTTCTTTAATAATTTTTATATGCCCAGCATGCAAAAGATCCGCAATCATAGACACATAAACGGTTTTCATTAGACTTTTCTAACCAATTTTCTTGTTCTTTTGTGTTAAATCAGGATGTTTAAATCTTTTAACAAATTTCTTATCAGGAAAATATTTCAATAGAAACTTACTACACCAAGGCTTCCAAGTTGATAATCCACCTGTTCCAGAAAACTTGGAGGGAACATCATGGTCAACAAAAAAATACAATAAAACACGAGAGCCTATGCCTCTCTCGATACACTCTCTCCCCTGGATTGGAGTTTTCCAATCAGTGCCATATAGTGTTTGCAAATAATCTTCAATTAAATTAGGAAGGGAATACTTGGTATTTTTAATCTTAACTTCAAGAAGCTTCTCTTTGTTAAAATAATCTTTTTTATAATAAGTAAAACTATTGAACCACTTTAATCCAAAAACTTTATAATGAATATTGGACCATCTAATAGGTATCATTAACCAAATATCAAAATGGTATTTAGTGTTTCCATATTGCATTTTAATTCGATTAAAATAAACTCTCTCTATACAACAATTATGTTTAATTAGTTCATTTACAACATTTACTAATTTGGGAACGTCCACGTCATAGACGCCAACATCAACATCATCATCATAGGGTATAACTTTTTTATCTCGATATATACCTAAAGCTGTTCCAAATAAAAGCACACAAGTTAGACCGTGCTTCTTAAAAGCATCATTAATAAGGTCTAATAAATATTGACCATCATCTTGATCTGTTTTGGATTTATCTATGTTTCCTGGGTCAGCTGAAAAATATTTTGTTAATTTCTGTTTTCCCTCTAAAAGTCCTATTGGCATAATAAAAGATTGTATCATGCATAATACTCTATTTCCATCTTAAATTAACTCATAATGCTGTTGGTTTATTAGTGGACATAGGGAAGGATTTTTTAATTAAGTAATTATTTAAAATTCTTTTCGTAAAGCTTTTTATACATACCATTATTTGTTAAAAGCTCTTCGTGGGTACCTTGTTCTGCAATTTCTCCCTTAACTATAACTAGTATTCTGTCAGCGTTAATAATAGTTGAAAGTCTATGAGCAATTACTAGTGTGGTTCTATTTTTCATTAACTTATCTAAAGCGTCTTGAACTAACTGCTCTGATTCATTATCCAACGAAGAGGTTGCCTCGTCTAAAATCAAAATCTTTGGATTCTTCAAAACTGCTCTAGCTATTGCCATTCTTTGCTTCTGACCGCCTGAAAGCTTCTGACCTTTTTCACCAATTCTTGTAACATACTTGTTCTTCATTTTTAAAATAAATTCTTCCGCATTAGCTACTTGTGCTGCCTTTACTACTTCTTCTCTAGTAGCTCCAGGCTTACCATAAGCAATATTGTTCTCAACCGAACCTCTAAACAAAATAGTTTCCTGAGGAACTATCCCCAAAAAGTTTATGTAAGAACTCTTCTTAATATCCCGGATGTCTATGTCATCGATTAGAAGCGCCCCTTCATTAACATCATAAAACCTGCTTACCAAATTAATAAAAGTAGTCTTCCCTGAACCACTTGGACCAACTAAAGCTACTGTTTCTCCTGGATTAATAACTACACTCATATTTTTAAGTACAATCCCATCTCCATCGTTATAAGAAAAACTAACATTTTTGAACTCAATTTTCCCATCTAATTTATCTAGCTCAATAGCATTCTTTTTGTCCTGAACAGTTGGAATGATATCCATAACCTGGAAAACTCTTTCTGCCGAGGCTAGTGATTGCTGAATTTTAGAATAAACCTTACTTAGAGTTATAATCGGATCAACTAATAGAAAAATACCCGTAATAAAGGCGATTAGCTGTGAAAGCTCCATTTGACCAACAACAACTTGAGTAAATCCATACCAAAAAATAACAACAATTGCTATAAACTGCAAAAACCCAAACACAGGTTCTTGCAAAGCAGCAATTCGAACATTCTTCATAGCAAACTTAAAGTTTCGTTCGTTTTCTCTAGTAAAGCGCTTAAGCGATTCATTCTCCATAGAAAAAGCTTTAACAATCCTCACCCCTGCTAACGACTCTTGTAATACAGAAAAAATGTCTGCAGATTTTCTTTGAATTTTACTAGAATATCGTCTAGTTCTTCTGCCAAACATTTCTATCAAATAAAAAAAGAAAGGAAGAACTACAAACATTAAAAGCGTCAGTTTGTAATTAATAAATAGCAAATATCCAAGAATCCCAATAAATGTCAACGCCTGAGGTATAATTGAAGCAAAACTAGCACAAATAACTGATTCAATCATCCCAACATCACTAAAAACTCGACTAGTAATATCACCCGTTCGATACTTTTCATAAAAATCTAAAGATAAGCTCTGAATATGTCTAAAAAAATCAACACGTAAATCAATGGTAATTCGATTAGAAATATACGCCATCAAATAAGTTTGAAATAATTGAGCTAATAACCTTAGGGCATAAAGAATGCCAATATAGGCAACGTTCAAATTAAAAAGCCAAATATCTTTCTTAGCTATTACGTCACTTAAATCACGCATTAAGGGAATAAAGAAAACGTTTGATGCTGCATATAAAGTTGAA
>JAQWCF010000072.1 GCA_028706105.1 Candidatus Margulisiibacteriota bacterium | reverse complement strand
GATAATAGAGCTATTGATGTTATTGCCAAAAAAGAAGGAGTTATTATATGCCAAAATTAAAAGAAATTTTTAAGTTAATAGATAAAATGATAGAAAATGGCAACAAAGACTATTCTGATATTATTGTGGCGGATCTAAATGAAGATTATTTTTGTAATTACGATAACCAAAGAGTTATAAATAGTTTTTTGTTTAATTTCTCGAAAATACAAGACAAGATTGGCTCCAAGTTATTTAAACATGTTTTGTTTGAATTAAAAGAGATTAATGATTATACAATTCCCATGAAAGATGTTGTAAATATATTGGAGAAACTTGAGATTATAGAGTCTGCAGATGATTGGGATAAGCTGAGGGAAATAAGAAATATTTTGTCTCATGAGTATCCTGATAGTATTGAGGAAAGAATACAAAATATTAAACTAGAGTTAAATGGTTATGAGCTTATGATGAATTTATATAGAAAATTAAAAGAATATGCTGTAAAAATGAAAATCGAATAATGTTAGGTTTCTGCCTTATTTAGATAATAACAATAAGTTTTTTATCTCCTTAACAACTCGTTTAGCGTCAGCTATTTTCATTTTAGAAGAACAAGGAATAGATATAGTTTTTTCATAATAACTTTCAGTCACAGGGAAATCTTTTTCGTTAATATTAAACTGTTTGTAGAAAGGATGTTTGTAGACTGGGATGTAATGGACTTGAGTTAGAATATTTTTCTCTCTTAATTTCAACATAAACTCTGCTCTAGAAATATTAAATTTCTGCCAATCTACCAAAAGCGTAAATAAATGGTAACTGCTTTTTTGCCACTTTTGTTCGTGTACGAAATCAACGCCATCAATATTAATAAAGTTAGCTTGATAATATTCGGCAATTTTTCTTTGTTGGGCAATAAATTTATCAAGCTTTTTTAATTGAGAAGAGCCAAGCACACATTGGAAATCAGTTATTCTATAATTAAAGCCAAGATTTTGCATTTCATATGACCAAGGCGCTTCTTTGGATTGCGTTCCTTTTATTCCATGGGTTCTAAGTACTCGACATTTTTCAGCAAGTTCATCATCATTAGTCGTTATTGCTCCGCCTTCACCAGTAGTTAGGTTTTTAAGAGGATGAAACGAAAGAATGCTAGCATCGCTATATTTACAGCTACCAATTTTTTGCCAACTATTGCCATCAAAATATTCACTCCCAATAGCATGGGCAGCATCCTCGATAATTATTGAGTTAGGGTGCAGTTCTCTAAGTTTTTTTAAATCAACAGGAAATCCTCCGAAGTGGACAGGCGAGATAGTTTTAAGTTTGCCAGTTTTAGGTATATTGATATTCATGATGTCTAAATTGAAGTCGGAATCACTAATATCTGAAAAAGCTGGAATGCCACCAGAATAGACTACTCCGTTAGAAGTTGCCACAAAGGTGTTGGGGGAAGTAAGTCCTATTTCGCCTTCTACATATCCTACTGCTAGGTTAATTATATGTAGTGCCGCTGTTCCATTACAAACAGCTATAACATGTTTAACATCTAAATATTCTGCAATTTCCTCTTCAAATTTCTTGATGGCAGGCCCTTGAGTGAGGTATGGGTCTGAAAGCGATAGAAAAACTTTAAATTTATCTAACAATGAGATGTTTTGTGTATTGTAGGGAATGGTTTTCATATTTAAATATATTAGCAAATAATATTTAGGATGCAAATGAATAACCGTTTGTTTTTGATACACGGATAACCTATAATTGCTTTAAGATGTTAGAAACTAAAGACCTTGTTGTTTCCATAGCAGGAAAAACTATTCTTAAGGGGATTAATTTAACTATTCCTGCTGGAGAGACTCATGTAATGTTTGGACCAAATGGTTGCGGAAAGTCGTCTTTAATGATGGCAATCCTTGGCTATCCTCAATACAAAGTGGAGTCTGGTCAGATTTTTTTCAAAGGTCAGGATATTACAACTCTTCCTATTAATGAAAGGGCAAGCGCTGGCATCGGTGTTATGTTTCAGCATCCACCTGCAATTAAAGGTGTAAATTTAAAGTCTTTTTTAAAGAAAATAAATGAGGATAATTATTCTATTCATAAAGGTTATATTGAGACATTAAAGTTAGAAGCATTGGTTAGTAGAGATATTAATGACGGGTTTTCAGGCGGAGAACGTAAAAGAAGCGAGCTTTTGCAGTTAATGATTCAGTTGCCAGACTTTATCATGCTAGATGAACCAGAGTCAGGTGTTGATATAGAGAACATGAAGATTGTCGGTCAAGTTGCTAGGTCTCTAATTAAAGAGGGACACCTAAAAAAGAGAATCAGAAGCTCTTTAATTATTACTCACACTGGCTATATTTTGGACTATTTGTCAGCAGACAAAGGCTATATGATGATGGACGGCAAGATAGTGTGTATGGGTAATCCGAATGATATGTTTAAGACGATACAAGAACACGGGTTTAAGGCTTGTGCGGATTGTAAGATATAAGGGTGTGAAGTGAAAGATAATATACAAGAAATTGTGAGTGAAAGTGGAATAGTTATTGAAAACAAAACAGCTCATCATAAAGACGTTGGGCTAGTAGATGTTGAATATTTACCGTTAAAAGCTGCAATGAAGAAGTATCCTCAATACAAAGATAAATTATGGAATTTGGTGGCTAAAGACAAAAACGACATTACCAAGGAAGTTTTTGCTGAAGGCGACACCAATGGTATTTTTGTTCTGGCTAAGAAAGGTTCAAAAAATATAGTTCCATTAAAGACATGTTTTTTGATTAACCAAAACGATTTAGACCAGAAGATTCATAATTTATTTGTTGTAGAGGAAGGTGCTGAGCTACATATAGTTAGCGGTTGCTCTGTTGATAGTAAATCGAAGAAGAATTTCCATAAAGCTGTTACTGAAATGTATGTGGGTATAGGTGCCACATTAACATATACCATGATTCATGATTGGAATAAAGATACAGAGGTTTTGCCTGTAACTGCTATTAAGCAAGAGGAAGATTCTGTGTATATGTCTAATTATATTACTTTTGAGGCTGTAAAGAGAATGAAGTCTTGCCCAACTGTTGTGGTTGGTAAAAATGCTAAATGTTTTATGAACTCAGTTATTTTTGCTCCAAGGGGTTCATATTATGATGTGGGAGGTAAAGTTATTTTAGAAGGGGAAGGCTCTAGTGCAGATATTATTAGTAGAAACGTAACCTCAGGTGGCACAGTTATAATGCCTGCAATTATCGAGTCCAAAGCTGGAAAGACAAAGGGACACATTGAGTGTTCCGCCTTGATGTTAGAGGAGGATTCTATTTTACATGCTATCCCAGAGCTCAAGACAGAGACTCCGGATGCAGAGCTTACGCATGAAGCTGCAATAGGAAAAATATCTCAAGATGAACTTAATTATTTGATGTCTAGAGGGTTAACAGAAGAAGAGGCACAAAATATAATTATTCGAGGGTTTTTGAATATTGAGATTCAGGGTTTGCCAGAGAGTATAATTCAACAAATCCAAAAAGCAACAGAAATGGTAGAGAAAAAAGGGTTCTAATGACAACAAAGAGAAACATAACTGATTATAACGATACCGAGTACGAGGCTGACTTTTGGGGAAGTAGACAATATGAGGATTTGGTTGAGAAGGATGTTTTGCAAAAGTTTCTTGCTGACAGCTATGATAATTTTTTAGACCTTGGTGCTGGCTTTGGCCGATTGGCGCCTGTATATAAGGACCGTTCCCAGAAAGCAACTCTTCTTGATTATTCCGACAAACTTTTAGCTAGCGCTAAAGAAAAACTTGGAAAAAACAAGAACCTTAGTTTTGTTCAAGGAAGTTTTTATGAGCTACCGTTTGATAATGAAACCTTTGATGGTGGCTGTTCTGTAAGGGTAATGCATCATGTGGAAGACCCCGATACATATTTTAAGGAGCTAAATCGAGTTTTAAAAAAAGATGCAGAATTTATCTTGGAAGTTGCTAATAAAAGAAATTGGTTAGAAATAATAAGAAAATTATTAGGAAAGAAGGATGCCCTTAACCCCTTTACAAGAACACCAGAGAATAGAAGCATAAAAGGTCTTACTTATAATTTTCACCCTATCTATATTAGTGAAAAATTATCGCAACATGGGTTTATTGTTGTTGCAAAAGTTGATTCATCGCTACTTAGGTCTCCGCTATTAAAGAAAGTTGTGGGACAAAGCAGGCTAGCATCTGTTGAAAAGCTAATTCCTTTTTGGATGAGGAAAACAGCGTACACTCCAAGTTTATTTCTTAAAATAAAGAAAATATAAACTTAATACGTAGTTAACGTGGAATAAGCAGTCTTCCGTACGATATATTTATATAGAGGAGGGATAATTGTATGCTTTTTAAAGTAGTTAGCCTTGATTACCTTAAATCAATTAAAAAAGCAGTGACTACTTTTCTATCTTTTGAGTCACAAAAAATGGGGCCTATTACTAGAGATATGTATGATTATTACAAACAGCTGATGCTCCAGACTTATGTGCATTCGCAAGGATTATCTTTCGAAGAAACATGCAAAATTAGTGCTATGGTTGAATCTTTTCTTGCTCAAATTACTGGGTATCTCCAAGTTAATGCTCCGATAGCTTTTCCTGAAAATGGCTTTTTCCCTCAACGAGGCTATTCAAGGGGGCGGGAGAACCAAGAGGCGTTATTGAGCTTCTTAAATAGCTCTGGTTTAAGGTTTGAAGGGAACAAGCTTGCTGCTGACACTATTTTTATTAATCGTAAATTTGTGGATAATTTTCATAATAGAATAGTTATTGAGATGGGTGATAGCAATGATGAAAAGTTAGGTCTGAGTATCAAGCAAGCTATCAAGGATCTCTTAAAGAGTTCAAAAGATGTCTCAGGCAGTAACTTTTTTGTAGAATTAGTTTTTTCTAAGGATAAAGAAATAGCAAAGAAGCAAAAAGCAATTGCTAATGATGTGTTATTGAAATACTTGAAAGGATTTCAGGTTAAAGATTACAATTTACTAATCTTTGAATATGGCCAAAGTTGTGGTCTTTTAACAATGGAACCTTTGATTATAAGAGGAGAATTTGGAAACTTAAAAAGTTTGTTATCTAGGCATGGCGCAATTCTTGATGCCAGGGTTTTGGCTAACAACTTAATGAGAAAAGTGGAACCAGCAACACCAGAGTCCTTAACGCACGAACAGCTAAAAGGTGCCGCAGAGTATTTTAATGTAAAAAAAAGAGCAACAAATAATGCTATAGAGTCTCTTGAGAAATTGTTAGAAAATTTTAGCAAGAAGAGCGTTCGCTCTTTAGATGAAGTAGAGTTTGTTCGGCATTTGTCTTCAGGGATGGTAAAAGAAGCATTAACAGATATTAAGAACACCTATAATGAGCTAAATGATGTTCAGAAAGAGTTTGTTTCTGGAGTTTTAAGAAGATTAGAAAACATATTAACTAATCATAATAATATTGATCAGTCATCAACCAGAATTAAACAAGAAAGGTTTAAATATCTTTTAATTGCTGAAGAATTAGCTATTTTGCATGCTGTTTTTGATACCAAACAATCAGCAGAGCAGTATCTTAAGGAAGATAGTATTTTAGATATTCCAGGGTTAAGAAGAAATTCCTTTATATATAATAGTGGCATGTCGGCGTTATCAGAGATGATGCAGGAATTAAAGCCTAAGTTGGTTAGAAATATTTCCGCTGTAGTAGATGAAAACGTATATTATGAAATGCCTGAGATGTTCAAGGACATTTTTGGAAAAGAGCAAGTTATTGAAAAGTTTGCTGATCATAATGGCTTTTATGGCGACATAGCTTTTTTTGATATGCATCCCAATAATCCAAACAGCGTGCTAATTAAAAATGTAACAGTGCAAAAAATAATTGATGATTTGTCAGGGATTGATTTTTCTCTAAGAGACACAAAACTTAATCTCGTAATAGATGTTTCCACACATGGCATGTATGACGGGGAAGTTTTAGAGTTACTTAATAGTCCTTTAATTTTAAAATTAATATTAGAAAACAAGTTGATTGTTGTGACCTTACAGAGTTTGGCAAAGTTTGGTAGTTTAGGAACAGATAAATTCAATGGAGCAATTATAAATGTTTATGATTCTGGAAAGAGTGAGATAAGTGATAACCTTCAAAAAAGAACAGCCAGCACTAACGTTGTTAGAGGTAGCATAGCAGATCGTTATTTTAAAATGCTTTTTTCTTTGGGTCCCAATGTTCATGCTGAATTTGTCAGTAGGGCAAGAGTTAATGCAAACTTGCTCTATAAAATGTTAAGAGAAATAAATAAGATACTTTATGGTGAAAGAGAACTTAAGTTTTTGCAAGAGAATCAGGACCCCAAGCTTATTTATATTTCCCTTAAATACGCACCATACTTTCCTCAATATATGAAAGGTGGGATTATTTCAGATAAGGTACAAAAAGGCTTGTTATATGCTATAAGTGTTTATCTTTCTCGGGTGAGAAACAATGAGCTGTTAGTTAATACAAGAAGTGGTTTTGGTTTTATTGAGTCAGCTGTTTCATGTTGCGGAGAGAGCCTTAGATTTATGTTAGGAGCAGGCGAAAGCAAAGAATCTTTGGTTCAATATGCCGAAATTTTGCTAGGAGTAGAGCAGATACTTAATGATAACATTGACATTATTTCTAGAGACAAGAAAGCACTTGATGAATTTTTATCTGGTGATTGTTTGATGTTATTTCAGGACAAGGAATCTAAGTATACAAGCGTTAGTGCTTTATTTGAGTCAGGCAACAGTAATGATGCTAGGGAATTTATCCGACTAGTGGAAAAATCGAACTATCAAAATAGTGTGAAACAAAGGGATATTTTGTATTTAGAGTTGCAAAGAATATATTATGGCGAATTAAAAGAATAACAAAACTTATAAATAAAATTTGATTAGTTTATTTTTAACAATAACTTTAGAAAAACCAATATTATTTTGTATCCATTTAATAGTTTCCTTTTGGTAAATAAATACATGAGTTGGGTCATCTTTATAGTACCATTTATCAAAATTTATAGAGTCATCATAAATAGCTGTCATACAAAAAAGAGCACCCTTGGGCTTCAGTAGGTTTTTTAGTAACAGAAACTCTTTTTTAGGATCATAAAAATGTTCTATCACTTCACAGCAAGCAATGTAGTCATATTTATCGTTAAGTAGTTCGATAAAATTGTGAAAGAAAGGGTCATATTTTTTTATCTTATATCCGTGATCAATTAATATTTTAGAGATAACTGGTCCCGTTCCTGCCCCAAAGTCCAGACCACTTTCGTTCTTGGAGTATTCCTTAAGAATAGCGTTAGTTATTGGCGATACAAAATTTTGGTATCTGGCATCATTGACGTCATTGTTGTGTGTTTCATATCTTTTTTTTTCGGCGACAAAACCTAGCAAGTCAGCTCTTGGTCGAAATATTCCGTCACAAACAGAACATAGATAGAAGTGCTGGTTACAAAAGTTTTTACTTGAAGAGTTACATAGTGGGCATAAATGAATATCTTTATCAGTCATGAGTTTAAATTTTAACATATATAGCGAGAAATAGTCTTAATAAAAGGAGGTGAATTGTTACGAAAAGATTACGAAATATTAAGCTTTTATTTCATTTAGAAATTTATATTTTTGCTTTATTGAATTTTTGCTACACTTGTTCAAGTAATGAGAAAGAGAAAATCAAATACAGTATTGGTTGGCATACGATTAGCCTCAGTTTTGGGTTTTCTTTATATGTTTTTGGTAAGTATTGGCCTTATGGGTCTTGCCTTTGAAGGTTTCGGAGAAGGCTTTGCAAATGCTCTGTTAACAACTACCTCCAACCCTTTTGTTGGGCTTTTTGTTGGAATACTCGCAACTAGTATTGTTCAAAGTTCTTCCACAACAACCAGTATTGTAGTGGGAATTGTAGGGTCAGGGATACTTACGGTAGGGAATGCTGTTCCTATTATTATGGGCGCAAATATCGGCACAACTGTCACCAGTATGATGGTTGCGCTTACTAACGTTACAAGAAGAGAAGAGTTTAGAAGATCTATTGCTGGTGCAACTGTGCATGATTTTTTTAATTTAATCTGCGTTATAATCTTTTTTCCCTTAGAACTGATGACTGGTTTTCTTGAGAAATCAGCAGTTTTTCTTGCTAAAGTTTTTGTAAATTCAGGTGGCATTAAATATACAAGTCCGGTGAAAACTATGACAGCTCCAACAATAAACTTCTTAGAATCAGTATTAAAAGATTTTTTTCAGCTTAGTGGTAATTTTGCTTCTATATTAATGGTTTTGTTGTCTTTTGTGATTTTATTTATATCTTTGTATTACATTGTAAAAATAATGAAGACATTGATAATGAGTAAAGCCGAAACCATGCTCGATAATATCCTTGGTACGCACAGCATTTGGGGCATACTTCTAGGGCTCTTTATTACTATCTTTGTTCAGAGTAGTTCCATAACTGTTTCCTTGTTAGTTCCTTTAATAGCAGCCGGAATTGTCTCTTTAGAACTAGTCTTCCCCATAGTTGTTGGGGCAAATATTGGGACAACAACAACTGCCATTCTTGCCTCTTTTGCTACGGGAAACATCTCAGCAATTACTATAGCCTTTGTTCATTTTTTGTTTAATGTAGCAGGAACAATACTGATTTATCCTATCAAGCCTATTAGGCAAATACCATTAAAACTTGCGAAAGCTTTTGGAGAACTTGCCTTTCGAAAACGAAGATATGCGTTTATTTATGTTATTACTACTTTTTTTATTTTGCCTTCATTGCTAATATTAGTCTTTAGGGTTTTTACTTAGCACAACATCCAAAAGGAGGATTAGCAAATGTTTAAGAATTTATTTGATATCTGGAAGGGTAAGGCTTTTATTGATAAAGTTCACGATGATTTTGCCTCTATGTTAGAACTTGCGGAAAAAATGTACAAGGAAGCACAGTGGTTCATTTTTGTAGATGACACAAGAGAAGATATGCACAGTGAGATTTATGCGATGGATAGAGACATTAATCAACTAGAAAGAAATATTAGGACAAGGGTGTTGGAACATCTTGCATTGCAGCCAGCCGCTGATGTTTCTGCTTCTTTGATAATGATTAATGTTACGAAAGATGCAGAGAGGTTGGGCGATTATATAAAAAACGTAAGTGAAGTAAGGGGTCTTTTAAAGGGACCAGTTAATCAAGAGATTTATCGAGAGTTTTTAGGTGAAATAGACGAACAAATTTCTGAGATGTTTATTTCTTCAAAAAAAGCTTTTTTGAATTCAGATGAGGAGCTAGCAGCACAAATAGGTAATCAAAAAAAGATTTTAGCTAAGCAGTGTGAAGAAGTTATTCAGAATATTGCTAATAGCAAAATGAAAGCTAGAGAAGCTGTTGTTTATGCATTATTAGCTCGTTACTATAAACGACTTGTTTCTCATCTTGGCAATATTGCGACAACTGTTATTCTTCCATTTTCTGATGTTGGATATTATTCTTTTAAAAACATCGCCAAGGCCGATACTGTCATGGTTCTTTGTTCTGAAAATAAAAGCAGATCTCAGTTGTTTGAAGCTATTTTTAGGAGCCTTGCTGGAGATAAGCTTAAAGTTATCAGTGCTGGAGCAACCGCAACAAGCGTTCATCCTTTAGTAATAAAAGTTTTAGCAGAAATTAATATTAGTGATAAAAGACTTATTTCTAAGAAGCTGGGTGTTATGAACATTGAAAAAGATGCGTTGGCTCTGATAGATGAAAACGGAAAGAAGTTGGAGTATCGTTTATCAGAACTTAGTTCAGTGATTACTTTATGTGATTCTGCGAACGAGTCTTGTCCTGTATTCCCAGGTAAGGTTCGCAGAGAACACTGGCCTATTGACGACCCTGGAAAAAATCAAGGGACAGATGAGGAATTGTTGGCTTATTTTAGGATCGCTCGAGACGATATTTTTGCTAGGATACAAGAGTTTTTAGCAAGGGGTTAGTGTCTAAAATTTAGTTATTGTTTTTTAGATA
>JAQWCF010000071.1 GCA_028706105.1 Candidatus Margulisiibacteriota bacterium | reverse complement strand
TCTTCTGCTGGGAGAGGGCAAGAGTTTCGAGTTCTGAAAGCAATTAATAAAAAAGAATAGCGGATTAATAAGACCGGCAATTAAGGCCTTATTTTAGGAAAGTTTAAGAATTCTATTTTTAGTTAATTTGCATTAGCAACACTTAAAAAACTAGATTCCCGCCTTCGCGGGAATGACTCAATAAATCTGAAAATGACAAATTAATTCAAAAAAATTATTGTAGTTTTTTAAGAAGATGCGCCATATTTTGGCCAAGCACCTTCATATTAGTCATGCCTTCTGCATCTTCTAATACCGCGCCAACAGGTCCACCTATTCCAAAATTCCAATAGTTACCACTAGCTATATACATTTGGCTAATCTGAAAAAAATGATTCATGGAATCAAACGCATGCACCATTCCACCTCTTCTAACTGCTGTAAGTGCAGCACCAACTTTTCTTTTTAAAAACTCATCATTTGCACGCGCTACATAACCTACTCTATCGATAAAAGCCTTCATTTCTGATGTAATATCAGCAAAATAAACAGGAGAACCAAGGATAATACCATCTGCATCTATTAATTCTTTAATATAACCATTAAGTTCATCTTTTATAATACAAGTTTTATTCTTCATCTCAGCACACTTACGACAGCCTAAACAGCCATGTAGACCAGTACCGGCAAGTTGAATTAATTTTGTTTCAATCCCCTCTTTTTGAAGTTCCTCAAAAACAGTATTAATTAATATTGCTGTATTACCATCTTTTCTTGCACTACCATTTATTCCTACTACTTTCATTTTCTACCTCCTACTTAAAAACCAACAAATACGTATACCAACCATCATCTTCATAAATATCTGCAGGGACAATTCCCTCGGTATTTAAAAACACATCCATTTGCGTTTTCCTATAATCACTTATGCCAGAGAGTAAAACATACTTCAACGATGTCTGCCCTGCTGTAAAATATTTAAAATACTGAATAATCACATCCACAGTAATATTCGCTATTATAAATTCATAATCTTTTCTTATCTCTAACTCTTCTGATGCATAAACATTAACTTTGGAATTATTACTTTTAACATTTCGCTTACATGCTTCTATTGCAACAAGATCATTATCCATGGCATCAAGATAATCGGCACCTAATTTATCACAAGCAATAGCTAATACACCAGAACCAGTACCAAAGTCCAAAACCTTCATGCCAGCTTTAAAATATTTATCTATTAAAATTAAACAACCCTTTGTTGTTGGATGTGAACCATTTCCAAAAGCCATCCCTGGGTCTATAACAATTTTTATTTTATCTATATCCTGAATTTCCTCTTTGGAAATACCAACAACTAGCTTTTCGGTAGTAATTGGGACAAAATGCTCTTTCCAGGCTTCTTGCCAATCTTTGTCTTGTAAAATATCTTTAGATATAGCCACAAGCTCTTGTTTGCCGTTTTCTACAACAAAAGAACTAACTACATCAAACACCCTGTTCTGCGTCAAAGAATCATCACTATAGACATTAAATAATGTGTCATCATTGTTGCCAGGAAATAATTCTATTGAGAAAATAAAACCAGCGGAGTTTAGGATTTCTTCTAATTCCTCTAGCTGATTATTGTTGGTTAGTATTTTTACTAAATGTTGCATTAAGAAGTAATGTCTTTTTCCGAAACTACTGTTAATCCTTTCGCGATCAACTGCTCTTTTGCTCTAGCGGGTTCTTCTACTTTAAAAACAAGTAAAGCTTTATCTGAATGTTTCTTTTCCACAAAGCCATACATGTATTCCACATTGACTCCCGTTTCAGAAAAAACCTCTAGCACTTTAGCAAGCCCGCCTGCTTCGTCTGGAACTTCCACTGCTAACACTGGCGTAATCCTTGCGGTAAATCTATTGTTCTTCAACATTTCCACAACTGCATCTGGATTGTCTACAATAAGTCTAGCAATACCAAACTCAGCAGTATCCGCAAGTGAAAGCGTCCTAATATTCACTTTATTACTAGCTAATAACTTAGTCACTTCCAATAATCTACCAGGTTTGTTTTCCATAAAGACAGAAATTTGCTTAATCATTGTTTGCCTCCTAAATCTTTCTATTATCTATAACACGCTTAGCTTTGCCTTCTGAGCGCTGGATACTCTTTGGCGAAACAAGCTTTACTTTAGCATAAATAAGCAATTCGTTATGCAGAGCATGTTCTATTGTTTTTTCAATACTCTCCACAACCTTAACTTCATCAAAACATAAATCATCACTCATTTCAACATTAACCTCTAAAGAGTCGAGATTGTTAAACCTATCAATAATCAACACATAATGCGGTTCTATGCCTTTCTGCTTCAGCAAGACATTCTCTATCTGTGAAGGGAAAATATTGACTCCCCTAATAATAAGCATATCATCAGTGCGTCCAAGTAAACTATGAATCCTACGGTGAGTTCTTCCGCACTCACATTTGTCTTCAAAAATATAGGTAATATCACGTGTTCTGTAACGCAAAACCGGAGTTCCTGTTTTAGTAAGAGTCGTAATAACCAACTCTCCCTTCTCTCCATCAGGTAACGATTCACCTGTTTCCGGATTAATTATCTCAGGATAAAAATGGTCTTCAAAGAAATGTAACCCTTTCTGACGCTCACATTCGGCAGCAACGCCTGGACCAATAATTTCCGTCAGGCCATAAATATCATATGCTTTTAAATGGAGTTTGGATTCTATCTCTACTCTCATGTTCTCACTCCAAGCTTCAGCTCCAAAAAACCCAGCCTTAAGTGGCATCTTAGAAAAATCAAAACCCATTTCCTTCCCAGCTTCTGCTAAATAAAGAGAATAAGAAGGAGTACAAGTCAAGACAGTGGAACCAAAATCTTTCATAACCTGCAATTGTCTTTGTGTGTTACCACCAGAAATAGGAATCGTTAAACAACCTAATTTCCTAGAACCATAATGAACTCCAAACCCACCAGTGAACAAACCATAACCATAAGCGTTTTGAACAATATCTGATTTGGTAACACCACCCATTGAAAGCGTCCTAGCCATAGTCTCTGACCAAATCTCAATATCGTTTAAAGTATAAGCATCTACAACTGGTGTACCTGTTGTGCCTGAGGACATATGAACCTCAACTATCTCGTCTTGCTCACAAGCACACAAACCCAGAGGGTAAACTTCTCGCAAATCATGCTTGGTAGTAAAGGGGAGCTTAACAATATCTTCTATGGATTTGATATCATTTGGATTAACGTTTAATTCATCCATTTTCTGCTTATAAAAAGGAACTTTGTAAACCAACTCTACAAGTTTTTTCAGTGATTTTGATTGTTGCAAACGCAATTTTTTAGTATCCATTGTTTCTATTTTTTCATTCCACATTGATTGCAATAACCTTTCTTAAGAAAATAGTTTTTTACCTAAACTAAAAGCAGACAAATTACTCTCATATGTACCTTTTGGAACCAAGTTTTCCATAGCTTTTTCCCATGACTTATCACTTATCTCTAAAAGGTTAGAAAGCACTCCAAGCAAAGTTGTATTCAGCACCTTATGGCTACCGTTTTGTTTATTTATTTCTATAGGATTAACCAAATAGAAATCCTTAAACTTCTTCTTTAAACTATCGATGACGCTCTCTGGGTATTCTTTAACTGTTTGTGGCTGAATCTTTGTCTCCGATAGTATTACTTTGGTCTTCTCATTTGCATAAGAAAGCCAACGAACAGTTTCAATCAGTTCAAGGGATAAAAGGACATCTGCTTCACCAGTTTTTATCGTTGGAGAATACACTTTTTTGCCATATCTAATATGAGCAAACACCGAACCACCTCGCTGACTCATCCCATGAATCTCTGATTTCTTCACATCATGACCATCTAACAACGCTGCTTCTGACAAAATATCACTTGCCGTAATTATTCCTTGTCCACCAACACCAACCATTAATATGTTTTTTATTTTATCCATTATTCTTTTCCTTTTTTCTCTTATATATCAAACAAGGTCCAGTTACTACCATCAAGCAAAGCTCTTTTTTCGCTAATAATTCCTGAATTGTTTCAGAAATAATCTCTTCTTTATAGGCAGTTACTGTTCTAAAATTATCTTTTTTAATCCCGATAGCCTCTGCAAGCTTTTGATAATCAATCACAACTGTTTCTTCCCCTGTAATTGTTGAGCCATTAAAAGGGTTTGGTTGCATGCCGGTCATAGCAGTGGTGCTATTATCCAGAACAATCACCAAAATCCGACGTTTATTATAGGCAGCATTGATAAGACCAGTGATACCTGAATGTGCAAAGGTAGAATCTCCAATAACTGCAACAACGTCATGTTTAAACTCACTACCTTGGGCAAGCTCAATACCCTGGGCAAAAGGAATGCTTGCGCCCATATCCACACAGGCATGCATCGCAGAATATGGAGGAAGCGTGCCTAAAGTGTAACATCCTATGTCGCCACTAACTGTCAGACCTAGTTTATTCATTGCATTAAAGGTTTGAGCGTGAGGACAACCAGGACACAACATGGGAGGTCTCGCAAATGGTTTAATCCCAACTTCCATCCCTTTGAATTTATTACCTGTAATAGCTGTATAAATTAATTCTGGACTATATTCACCAGTAACGGGCAATATCTCCTTACCAACAATATTGTTGGCTCCTCTTGCTTTCAGTTGATCTTCAATAAAAGGATCTAATTCCTCGACAACATAAACCTTTTCGTAACCTTTGCAAAATTCTAATAAATTTCTCATTGGCAAAGGATAAACCATCCCTATTTTAAAAATATCTGCCTCAGGAAATACTTCTTTCACATAGTTATAGCAAAGTCCTGCAGTTACAAAAGCTATTTCACCTTTTCCTTTTTCAATTCTATTAATCTCTATTCTATTGGAGAATTCCTCAAGTGCTTTCATCCTATCTTCAACAACAAAATGTCTTTGTCTAGCAAAGGCGGGAATCATAACATGTTTCTTGATGTTTTCTTTTTCAAATCCTTTATCGTGTTCATAGTTTAATTTGGGTTCAAAAGCAACAACAGTTTTGGAATGAGATATTCTCGTTACACTTCTTAAAAATATAGGAGTATCAAAGCCTTCACTCAATTCACAAGCATATCTAACAAATTCTTTTGCTTCCTGCGAGTCAGAAGGTTCAAGCATAGGAACTTTTGCCGCACGTGCATAATGACGACTATCTTGTTCGTTTTGTGAGGAATGTAAATCAGGATCATCCGCAACCACCACAACCATCCCAGCATTTGCCCCAATATAGGAAGCAGTAAACAGTGGGTCGGCTGCAACATTTAATCCAACATGTTTCATTGTAACTAAAGTTCTTTTGCCAGCTAAAGCAGAACCTAAACCCACTTCCATGGCAACTTTTTCATTAACTGACCATTCAGTTACAACATCTTCATACTTAGTAAAGTTTTCTAAAATCTCTGTAGATGGTGTTCCGGGATAACCCACCCCAACCTTCACTCCTGCTTCATAAGCACCTCGAGCTATTGCTTCATTTCCTGATAATAAATTCTTGTTTGTCATTCTATTGTTTGTTACCTTTCTTTTCTTATCTTTTGTTTCTAGTTTAATTATTCCCAATTTAGTTGGGAATCCAGTGTTTTCAAATGCTTTTAGATTCCCACCTATGTGAGAATGACACCTTATATAAT
The DNA here is from genome assembly GCA_028706105.1 of Candidatus Margulisiibacteriota bacterium. NCBI lineage: Bacteria > Bacillati > Candidatus Margulisiibacteriota > Candidatus Margulisiibacteriota bacterium. The sequence goes on along the minus strand of JAQWCF010000071.1, from coordinate 4,779 downwards.
ACTTTTTAGCTTACCTCATGTCAAAAACACGTTTAGCTTTACCGGGTAAAACCTCAATGGAGTCAGGTCTTACCAAATGAACCTCTGGAGTTAACAAAAGCTCACTTTTCAGAGACTCCCTCACCTTTACTTTAAGACATTCTAAATCCTTAAAATTATCAGTAAACGAATCTTCTGTAAGCTCAGCATATACTACTAACTTATCCATATAACCTCTTTTATGTATCTCTATTCTATAGTTTCTACCGATACCAACAACTTTCATTAAAGCTTTTTCTATTTGGATAGGAAAAGTATTAACACCATTTAAAATTAACATATCATCGGAACGACCTTTGATGCGTTCGATTCTTCGATGCACTCTGCCACATTTGCATGGCTCTGGAATAATTCTAGTTAAATCCTTTGTTCTGTAACGAAACAGTGGCATTGCTTCCTTTTGTAAGGTAGATAAAACTAATTCTCCTTCTTCTCCATCTGGTAGAACTTTGCAAGTAACTGGATCGATAATTTCAGGATAAACGTAATCTTCCCAAATATGTAAACCATTTTGATGTTTACATTCAAAAGCTAGACCTGGACCACACATTTCTGATAAACCATAAGAATTGTAAGCTTTAATTCCATATAATTGCTCTATTTGTTTTCTCATTTCCTCTGAATGTGGCTCAGCTCCAATATAGGCTATTTTCAACTTCAATTCCTTTGGGTTAATACCTACTTCAGCAAATCCCGAAAATAAGTGCATCGCGTAACTTGGCAAAATATGCATGATAGTCACACCAAATTCCTTCATAAACCATATTTGTCTTGTGGTATTCCCTGGACCAAAAGGAATGGTCAACATGCCCACTTTTTCAGCTCCATAATGGAAACCTAGTCCGCCTGTAAACAAGCCATGTCCCATAGTATTTTGAAAAATATCTTTATTGCTCGCACCTGTCATGGTCATGCATCTAGCAACTAAATTTGTCCAGTCATCTAAATCTTTCTTGGTATAAAAAACAACTGTGGGTGTTCCGGTGGTACCAGAAGAAGAATGAAGCCTGACTATCTCAGAATTATCTACTGCAACCAAACCGTAGGGAAAATTTTCTCGTAAATCATCTTTTGTAATAAAGGCAAGATCCTCAATTTCTTTGAGTGACTTAAAGGGCTTAAGTTTATTGAATTTCTTCTGATAATATTCAGACTTTTTGGCTCTTTGCAACGCATTATTAAGTAAATCAAGCTGCTTAATTCTTAGATCTTTTTCTAAAATAAATTCATTCTCTTTATCCCAGCAATTTTGCACTACCTAATACCCACCATTTTCTCTAACTTTCTTTTTTGCTCAACAGAACCTCTAAATAATAACACAAAACCTGCTCATAGTTTACAGTTTGATTTTAGATTAAAAATAAACCGTATATTTAGAGTTCTGTAAAAATTATAAACTTCATTCAGTAATAATTATTTGCTAAAACTTATATAAATTTCAAATCTACAAATAAAAGTTTCGTGATAGAATATAAAACCATGGAAACACAAGAAAAAAGCCTTAACTTTATAGAACAAATTATTGCTGAAGACTTAGCTTCTGGAAAACATAAGGAAGTAATTAGTCGTTTCCCTCCTGAACCAAACGGATATTTACATATTGGTCATGCAAAATCAATTTGTCTTAACTTTGGTCTGCCACAAAGATTTGGGGGAAGATGCAATCTACGCTTTGATGATACAAACCCAGAAAAAGAAGAAATGGAATACATAAACTCAATCCAAGAAGACATTAAGTGGCTTGGTTTTGACTGGGGAAAGAAAATTTATTATGCTTCAGATTATTTTGACCAACTATATGAATGGGCAATTCTTCTTATTAAAGAAGGCAAAGCATATGTTGAAGATTTAACTGCTGAACAAATCCGTGAATATCGTGGAACATTAACTGCACCAGGGAAAGAAAGTCCCTTCAGAACAAGAAGCATTGAAGAAAATCTAGAACTTTTTACTAAAATGAAAAACGGTGAGTTTAAAGACGGAGCCAAAGTACTTAGAGCTAAAATTGATATGTCCGCTCCTAACCTAAATCTTCGAGACCCTGTACTTTATAGGATCAAACATGCCCATCATCCAAGAACTGCTAACAAGTGGTGCATTTATCCCATGTATGACTTTACCCATGGACAATCAGATGCAATAGAACACATTACTCATTCCATTTGTACGCTAGAATTTGAAGACCACAGACCACTTTATGAATGGTTTCTAAATAATCTTCCTGTAGCATCAAAACCGAGACAAATAGAGTTTGCTAGGCTTAATCTAAGCTACACAGTTATGAGTAAAAGAATGTTGCTTAGACTTGTACAAGAAAAGGTTGTGGATGGTTGGGATGACCCACGAATGCCTACCATCGCCGGCATGAGGCGCAGAGGATACACGGCTGAAGCCATTAAAGCATTAGCTGAAAGAATTGGTGTTAACAGAATGTTCAGCACTATTGATTTTGCCTTACTTGAACATTTTCTACGTGATGACTTAAATAAACGCGCATTAAGAGTCATGGCTGTACTAGACCCAGTGAAACTAATCATTGATAACTATCCTAATAATGCTGAAGAGATGATGGACGCTGACAATAACCCAGAGGATGAAAATTCAGGAACCAGACAAATACCTTTTTCTAAAGAAATCTATATAGAAAGAAATGATTTCATGGAAGATGCTCCAAAAAACTTTTTCCGTCTATCTATTGATAAAGAAGTTAGGTTAAAACATGCCTACTTTGTAAAATGTACGCATATTAATAAAGATGCAAATGGTAATATCACAGAAATACACTGTACTTATGACCCACTTACCAAAAGTGGCAACAGCAATGATGGCAGAAAAGTTAAAGGAACTCTGCATTGGGTTTCCGTTAAGCATGCCAAAGAAGCTGAAGTCAGACTTTATGAGCATTTGTTTACACAAGAAAATCCCTATGACGTTCCTGAGGGTAAAGACTGGATAGAAACAGTAAACCCAAACTCTCTTGTAAAAACAACAGCTTACATTGAACCTGGCTTAACAGAAGCCAAACCTGGCGTACAATATCAATTTATACGGAATGCTTACTTCTGTGTGGACAGCAAAAACTCTACTCCAAGCAAACCTGTTTTTAATAGAATAATTACGCTCAAAGATACTTGGGCAAAAATGCAGAACAAATAAAACTATTTTTTGCTTCTAAAAAACAACAAATAACTAGAACCTATTCCTATTAATAAGCTAAGTACTAGTTTGACTAAAAGAAATTGTGTAGGTAAAAACAAAAACAGAAAAACAGCAAGAACTACTAAAAATATCTTCCCAACAATAGTCAAATAATTAACAAAAGCAAGGTGAAAACTATCTTTTAGTTGATAAAATCCTTTGTAATTATGACCGAAATACCACTTTATACTTTTAGAATATTCTAAGGACATTGAAAAAATTAAATAAAAAACAAAAAATATCATTAAACGCAAGACAAACGCTTTATATAAAAGAGGAAAATAACCTTGAGTAGCCATTGGAATAAACTTTATATAAACAAAAACATTTAAGAAAATAAATTTTAATAAATAAAGGAAAAAAGCGGATAAAACAGCGGCACTAAGCTTACCTGCACCACCTAATGTCCTAGCTGAAATAACTTTTTTTGCAGAAAATAAAAAATAAATAATCAGCACATCAAAACAAAAAGCGAAGATATCTATTGGTAACATAGCTAAATAGTAATTAATTAAAATTGGTGAAAAATATCTCAATAAATAAAAATATTTAATAACAAAATCAAAGAAATAAACAGAAAGCATTAATACAATTAACGCATTTATACTATAAGAGAATAAACGGACTACCCCAAAAGGTTTTTTTTCCATTTGCATGCCTATATATTACTATGTTTTTTGTTCTTAGCGAAGAGCTATGTTGTTTTTACTTAATCAAAAGTAACGCAAAATCAAAAAATCACATTAAATCGGACTTGTTTAAAAGTCGATAATCACCAGAACGAAGGTCGCCTAACTTTAAGCCTGCAAAGCTTATTCTGGTAAGCTTAATAACATTAGCCCCTACTTTTCTAAGCATTCTCCTGATTTGTCGATTCTTCCCTTCAGATAAAGTTATAGTAAATCTTTGTTTAGAATAAACGTTAACCTTGGCTGGTTTAGTGACAATATCCATCATTCTAATTCCTGACTCTAGTTTATCAATCATGCCTTGAGTCAGAATTGTATCAATAGTTACTTCATATTCACGTTCATGTTCTATTCCAGAGTTCAAAAAATGGTTAGCAACTGTCCCATCATCTGTCATTAGGATCAATCCCTCAGAATCTTTATCCAAACGACCAACACTGCTCAAATGACTATATTTTTTAGGTAATAAATCTGTTATCTGCTCACAACCGTCTTCCGGGCAATTAGTAAAGACACCCCATGGTTTATTAAATAATAAATAGGTATATTCAACTTTATCAGCTAAGGGAGATATTTCAACTTTGTCTAACAGTGGATTAATTTTCGTCCCTAAATCTGTAACAGTCTTTCCATTAAGCAATATCCATCCTTTTTGAATGTATTCTTCGGTCTTTCTTCTGGATAAAATTTTCTGATTGGAGAAATATTTTTGAATACGAACTAACTCATTTTCCATAAAACTATTTATTTAATACTTTCCAGGGTTTCCAATACTTAAAAAATACTGATAAAAGCTCTAATGAATCAATATCAGCTAAACAGTAGACCGGTTCAATAATGATTTTTTGTTGTG
>JAQWCF010000070.1 GCA_028706105.1 Candidatus Margulisiibacteriota bacterium | reverse complement strand
TTTATATTCAACAATTAACAGGATCCAAAACAATTACTATTGATAAGAGGAGTGAAATTATTGGTAAATATAGGGTTTTATTAAGTCAATATTTATTACAAAATTATCAAGGAAGTTTTATAAAGGATCCAAGTCAAGGCAATCAAATTGTATCAGAAGGACAATCATATTGGCAGATTTTAGCTACAGATTTAGCTCGAATAGATAGTAAAAGTGCAAGAATTTATCAAGCAGATTTTGATAAATTATTACAAGGGACTCAACATATGATTAGTTTAGCCAAAGGTGCTGGCAACCAAGGGGAATTGCCAGCTTGGAAAGTGAAAGAACAGGGTAGTCAAATAGTTCTTGATAGTGATCAATATGGATCAACAGCAAACTCTGCAGCAGATGCTGATATAGATTTAATTAGGTCGCTAATTTATGCACAACAATTAGTAGATAATGGATTATGGATAGATAGTGGATATGGTGATTTAGCACAGAAATTAACAAGTCAGGCAAAGTTTTTATTTAGTGATGAAAAGGGAATGAGCGTTATGCGTCCTTCTGAAGATTGGGATGATTTTCATTTTTCGGATTACCTAACTCCAGCTTCTTGTATTGAGATTGCTTCTTTTGCAAAAGATAATAGTATGGGAGAAGGAATAGTATCTTTTTGGGAGAAAGCCGCTTCTGATAGTATGAAGCTTTATGGAGAAATTCTTGAGGATACTGGAGAGTTCCCTGCACATGTTCAATTTGAAGTAAAACAAGATGGGTCAATTGATGTAACAAGAGTACATGATACAGTTCAAACTTATGATGGGATTAGAGCACCATGGGAAATAGGTAGGTATATAATTGCCTGCCATGAATCCACTGCTGAGCAAGATACAGCAGTAAAAGCTTTAGCAGCAGGTAAAGAAAGAGACTTTCAGTTTACTGGACAACAAATTATGGATAGTGCCATGTATTTACCGTTAGCTATAGCTACAGGCAATAAGGAGATGACTACAAGAATTTTAAGAAATTTAGATAAAGCGAAGATATCGCAAGATAAATATTTTGAAAATACGTTATATTTAATGGGAACAATAGATGTGTTCTTTCCAAGAAGAGTTGAAATATCTGCGCCTAAAGAAGCATTGCCACCCACAGGCATGTTAATTTTTAGCAGATAATTAACTAGGGAAGTAAATAATAATGTAGATTAGTTGGTATTATTTGATGTCAAATTAAAATAATAGCCCTAAAAACAGTGGTCTAATTTAGCAAAAGTTCTTTGATGTGGTCTCTAATAATTTTTTGTTGGCTTTCGATGGGCTTCAGGCTGTCAACCGTAACAAACTTATATGTTTTTGACATAAGTTCGTATTGTTCATAAAGCAATGCCTGATATTTTTTGATAGAGGTCATGTTGTTCGGACTTAGACCAATGTCCATGCCACTATCATAATAATCATTTTCTTTTTGGTTTTGGGTCATTCTTCCTAGTGCTTCTTCGTGGTCTATTTTGAAATAAAAGGTTAAATCCGGCTCTATCGCGAATTCATATAACTTATTGATCCAATCTTTGTTTTGACCTCGCAGATAATCTTTAGCTATCGAGGTGTAAACATATTTATTGAATAGAACAACAAGTCCAGACTTTAATGCAGGGATAACTTGGTTGTACATAAGGTCACTAAAGTCAGCCGCATGGATAAGACTATAAGTTATTGGAATTAGGGTTTTTTCTTCTTTTGCTTGTCTGATATTATTGGAAACCAGTGGAGAGTTTTTTCTTTTTAAAAGAGAAACACCGTAACCTTCAATTTCCAACCAATTACGGGTTAGACCAAATTGCGTAGTTTTTCCGCTGCCATCTAGCCCTTCTGCAACAATAAGTTTTCCAGGATAGGTGTTTTTTTTCATTTAAATTTCCTTTTAATGATTTGTAGTACTTTTTCTCTAAAAAGAACTTGCTTATCATGAATCTCTTGCATTCCATCCATAAGTGTAAGCCCAAATTCATCCACCATTGTTTCATATTCCGAGATGACTTTTGATTGGAATAAAACATAACTTTTGTAAGGGTCACTACTTAGTTTCATATCCATACCAGCCTCATAATACTTGGGTTGTCTTGTCTGGGTTATTCTTTCTAGGCTTACCTCCACAGGCATTTGAAAGTAAAATGTTGCATCAGGTTTTGGTGCAAATGAATATAAATTCCGTAGCCAATCTCTATCACAGTTTCTTGCATAGTCTCTAGCCAAAGCAGTAAACACATACCTATCTGCCAAAACAATATGACCGGATGTTAAGGCTGGGATAATAGTTTTGTATAATCTGTCAGCAAAGTCAGTTGCGTGTAAGAGGCTAAAAGTGTTGCTATCTAGAATCCCTTTTTTTTTGCCTTTTTTGATAGTTTTTGCGACAAGTGTTGAAGAGTTCCACTCAGTGTAGACAACAGGATAACCTTCTGCAATTAGCCATTTTTTTAAAAGATGTAGTTGTGTTGATTTCCCAGAACCATCAGTTCCTTCCACAACAATAAGAATTCCTTTATGCGTGTGTGTATGATAAAGGTGATTATTTTTGGTTGTTTCTAGAAATTCAGTATTATTTTTAGTTTGATTTTTTTTAAATAGCATGGTTATTCTTGTTTATAATTATTGATTTTGCTATACTATAACATAAGTTTATTTTGATTGAAAGAAGAGGTTCATAAGCTTGAACATACAAGGAACACCAGCTAATTACGCTAATATGATTAATCAGTCTTTATATAATGCTGTTGCCAGCCCAAAAGAGAATGCTGGAGCGCAACAGGTTACGGCTGAGCAAATTTTTAATAAGTTTTTCAAGGGTGTTAGATCCAAAGATGAGTTTAAGAAAAAAATAAGAAAAACATTGTCTAGCATTAACGATAATTTGTCAGACGAAGATATCGACAGTATTTTAGGGTCATTAGAAGCAGAAGAGCAACCACCTTTCTGTGCTTCGTATAGTGAAGAAGGCGTCAGCGAGAAACTAGAGCTGAACGATAATCTAATGCGTTCAGACCTTTATGATGTGTTTTTGATGTTTTACCAGGATATTTATGGTGAAGCTGCCAAAAAAATTGGCTGAGGATATTTCTAGAAATCTGGTTTACGTAATCCGAATATGGTAAAATATAAAAGACTTTTTTTGGAAAGAAGCCCTCGGTTTCCCCACCCCCTGTACGGCGAGGGCTTCAAAAAAATTTCAATAAACAATCTCAGCTTTAGTTTGGGCAAGAAGCAAATATTTTCAGAAACAAATGTAGCTATTCATAAAAACGATTTGTGTTTAATCGTTGGGAAAAACGGTATTGGTAAGTCCACCTTCCTTAAAATAATCAACAAACAGCTTAATGGTTATTCTGGTGAAATCATTATAGATGGTAGGAATATTAATGAATACTCCGTTAGAGAGCTGGCAAACAAATTAGCTTATTTACCTCAAAAGTTAGTTTTTGATACCCCCTATACTGTTTTGGAGTTACTAGAAATGTCAGCTTATTCCAATCAGGCAGAAAGCAAAAAAATAGTGACAGAGTCGATTTCGATTTTTCAAATAGAGTATTTACAAAAAAAGTTTATTACACAGTTGAGCGGTGGAGAGTTACAGCGGGTGTTGCTGGCTTCTACGTATGTAGTTGGTGGTGAACTTATGTTGCTTGATGAGCCCTTTAGTTTTTTGGATCCAGGCCAACGTAAAAAAGTTTTTGAAAAGATTCTTGAGTTACATGAGCAAAAGAAAAGAACCTTTGTAATGGTAGTGAACAGCGTAGAAGAGATGCTGATGTTTGAGGATGTAGCGGGTTTAAGTGTCTATGTAATAAGTGACGGTAAATTCAAGCACTTTGATAGTTTTGATAAAAAGTTTGAAAAGCTATTTGGAGATGTTTTCGAAACCGGACTAAAGACTAAATGATGCGTAAGAATATTGGCTTATTATTTATTACTATAGTTATTTTGTTGTTAGCTCCATTTTTGGGTGAAAGATATATTAATATTTTTAGTTTTTTACAGGAGCCAGATTCTCTTTATATTTTATTTCAGTATAGAGTGCCAAGAATAATGCTCGCTTTTTTGGCTGGAGCGGGGCTTTCTTTGTCTGGAATGATTTTTCAGTCATTGTTTTGCAATGTTTTGGCAACGCCTTATACCTTAGGTATTTCAACAGCAGCGTCTTTAGGTGCCTTGTTGGCAATGTCTTTAGGGGTTACCTTTAATGTTTGGATTTTTGATCAGACAGTGGTTTTTGCAATCCTTTTTTCAGTATTGTCGCTCTGGAGCATTTATTTAATAAGCAGAAGATATGCAGAAGGAAGAATGTCCGACGTTCTTTTGGTTGGTGTTGCTTTAAATTTTCTTTTTACCAGCTTAATCATGCTTGTGCAATTTCAGTTAGATTATTTGAATGCCTTTAAGTTTATGCATTGGCTGTTTGGGAGTCTTCGCAATGTTTCATATGAAGTAGTAATTTTTGAATTAACAGTTATTTTTATAGCAGTAACCTTGGTCTATCTTCTTCGAAAAGAATTAGATCTGCTTAGCTTAGGCGAAGAATTTGCTCACAGTAGAGGGGTAAATGTTTCTTATGTAAGGTGGATTCTTATTATTATTGGTTCTGTGTTAATTGGTTCTATTGTTGCTTTCTTTGGTCCAATTGCTTTTATTGGCTTAATTGTGCCAAATATAGCAAGGGCAATTTTTGGTGCTGTTCACAAGAAGTTAATTTTTGCTACACTGCTTATTGGTGGAAGCATGTTGGTTATTGCTGATGTTTTATCTAGGGCGTTGTTTGCGCCAGTTGAGTTGCCTGTTGGTATTTTTTCGTCTGTCATAGGTGCAATATTCTTTTGTATATTAGTAATCACTCGTCGCCATTGATGCAAATGATTTTTTTTAATACAATAGAGAAGATGGAAAAGAAAACTTATTTAGATATCTTTAAAATTTATGAGCTTCCGCTTTTTTTTGACAGGGAAGATTTTTATGACAAAGCAATCAGTTTATTGTATATGCAATTCAAATTCAAAGAGATTGAAGGAATCAACAAAGAAGACTTGGGCTTTGATGCCTCATTATTTGATAATGGCTCAATTGTTTGCTTACTCAAAGATGGACAGCCAGAAGTTTTATCTAAAAAAAAGATTAGTGAGCCGACAGATATTAAGAAAGTTATTATCTGTGTGGATAGAGTTGAGATGAAGGATTTTTTAAGTTTTAGAATAGGGAAGACAGCGCTGTCTATGTTTGATAATGTCAAAGATGTTAAAATATTTTTTACTTGCATAGAAGCATTTTTTAATAGACAGGAAAGAAGCTTCAAAGAAATAAAGAGTTATTTATTAAAGCAAAGACAAGCTATTTTAGATAAAGAAGCCTTGGCACCTAAAGCTCCTGACCTCGTGGAGGATAAAACTGAATTTTTAAGCGTTTTTGCGAAAAATATGCCCGAAAAGGTCAAGCTTACTCATGCGCTAGAAAAAGCAGAAGCAGTCTTAATTAAGGAAATGCTTAGAAGGACCAAAGGAAAGAAAGTAGAAGCTGCTAAAGGGCTTGGAATTACAGAACGTATGATAGGGTATAAAATAAAAAAATACGGTCTAGGCTAGTTTCGGCGAAAGAATTTCCCATTTATTTTTTCTTGCTATGATATTTAGGATAGGGTTAGGGTTAATCACTACTGGGTGGCCAACTAGTTTCAGCATAGGTACGTCTGAAATATGATCAGAGAAGGCAAAGCTATTGGCAAGGTCCAATTTATCTTTTATCACTAAATCGTTCATTCTTCGAGCCTTTTCTTTTCCATGGCAGGGAGCCCCGTTAGGTATAGCAGAATAATAACCATTTTTTTCTGTTAGTTCTGTTGCCACAACTGTGCCAAATCCAAAATATTCTTGAAAGCATTTTGCTATTGGTTCAAGAGTGGATGTAACAAAATAAAGTTCGTATCCTTGTTTGTGCAGGTCTCTGATTCTTTGTTCGATATCTGGGTAAATTATTTGCTTAATATCAGAATCGAACCAGTTGTTAATCAAAGTATGTAATTCCACCGCACTGTGACTTTTAAGCAACGGAGCAAGCAGTTCGCTCGACTTTTCAATAACTTTACTAAAGTCTTTTATCCAGTTCATCTTATAAAGGAGATACCAGTAAAGAACCCTAATTATAAGATTTAAAGGAATTAACTTCTTTTTATATAAGTGTTGGACAAGTAAATTTAATGACCCGCTAGGGATTAAAGTTTTGTCTATGTCTGAAAAAATAGCTTTTTTTTGTTGCACATTATAAATTGTATGTCATGTTTGGGTTCAAATCAAGAAAATACATTCAGTTTTTGCAAGAAATAGTGTACTATGTAACGTAATAATTCAATATGTAAGAGGAGATATTTATGAAGATTTTTTTAATTTTGATCCAATTAGTTTCAGCGTTTGCTTTAATCATAATGGTTTTGTTACATTCTGCTAAGGGCGAAGGACTTGGTTCTATCGGCAATACAGCCAAAATGTTTTCTAGTCAGAAGGGCCTGGAAGATGGACTTAATAGAATAACTACAATTTTTGCGTCAGCATTTCTTGGGTCAGCATTTCTGATTAGCATTTTATAAAAAAATAAATATGCAGGAGGAATCCATGGAACTAACTTTAAAAAACAAACTAGACTTTTTATGGCAAGACTTTGTTGCCTACATAGATCAAGGCATCAAGGAAGGTAAGTTCACAGACGAGTTTAAAGATAATTTTAGAGAGCTAACAACTAAAGATGTTTCTTCTGTGAAAAACAAGGGGGAAAACATGCCGGCTATGAAGTCCCCAGAAGAATTAATAACAGGAAAGGTTACGTTAACGTTAAGAGATGTTGCTGTTTTGTTGGATGCTGGGCTAGATGATTTTGTGGAGGGAAACTTTCACGGGTTCATGCTGATGATGGAGCAATATAAAGACCATCAAGACTCTGCTGTGTTTAATCAGGTGAATGCTTCTATGATGGAATTAACTGGAAATCACTATATGCCTTATTTGAGCGAAAAAGGAAAGAGAGCCTTTTGCGACAAGCCAGCAGAATATGCAAAGGTACTACCCGTTGGATTGAAATGTGAACCTTATTATTATGACTTTGCTAAGAAACAGTTGGCGTGGAGAGAAGATACTGCCTTCAAGGGTGAAGTTCCAACCAAAGCGGAGATAATCAAGAAGGTGGTAGAAGCCGAGAATGAAAGACTTAGAGATATTGCAATGTTGATGGTTAATGTTGATAATTTGAAGATAATAGGATTTAATGAGTTCTTAGTATGATAGAAGCCAAGATACTTTCTCAAATTTCCATCTTAGAAGGACTTCAGTCGAAGGAGCTAAGGGTTTATCAAACTTTTCTTGATAGCTTACAGCGTCACATCAAGGGTTTGCTTCCCAACGTAGATAAAATGGATATTTTAAATGAAATGATGGCCTCTAAAAAAACAATGATGGATGAGATTACTGCTATTGAAGAAGAGTTGTCACCAATCAGAAAAGAGATTTCTGCAATGGCTAATGTTGGAGAAGAAATTGATGCGAGCAGGGCTGAATTAATAAAAAATAAAGATATTCAGATCATAGAAACAATTTCTCAAATATCCTTGGCAGAGCAAGAATTAACAAAACGTATTCAAGAAAGAATGTCAGAAATTAGTAGTAGGTTAAGAGAGATAGGTTCTACTAAAAAACTCAAGAATCAGTATGGAGGCGTTATTCACAATCCCGCTGAAAGTAAAAAAATAATAGGCAAATCTTATTTAGACTTTTCTGGTTGAATTTCTAGCTCTTGAACAAGAGCATCAATTGATTCCCCTTGTTGAATCCTTTCCAGATAAGCTGCTCTTACTTGTGGAAGATTGTGAACAGTTCCGTTTTTCTTAATCCATAAGAGGACTAATTGGTCTACTGTATATTTGTTTACTGGATGTGTCTTTTGTAAAGTGCTTTGAGCTTTTTTAATCATGGTTGGGTCAGAATTAAGTATAAGAATTATTTTGTTCCAGGTTTCATCTTTTAATTGTTTTATTTTTTGGGCCTTATCCTGAAGGTCTTTAAGTCGTAAAATATTTTCTTCGTTATATGCAGAATAAGGATAAGCAGGTATTGAGGCTTCTATTTCTTGGATGCGGAAAAGAACGTTTAGCAATTCTTCGTTTTCCGCTAAATATTTTTCTTCTGTTTCTTTTAGAATAAGAAATTTATTATTATTTTGTATAGCAGAGGTTGGTTTTACATAGGAACTACTTCTAATAAAAGCCTCTCCTAGGGAGTTGCCTTTTTTCTTTAGACCAACAATTTGTTTGATAACTTTTATATCATTTTCATTATAGAGTCTTACGTTTCTTTGACCTTTTTCAGGTTTAATATAGCCCTTTTTTTCCCAATATTGAAGCTGTCTATGAGTGCATCCAGTCTCCACGCAAATATCCTTACTTTGGTATTGATGTGTCATGATTTTATTATAACACAAAAAATGTCCTAAGAGAGATATCTAAATGCTTGAATTGATTGACACTACATTGAGGCGTTGCTATTATTGAATCATGTTTTTTGATATGGGGACAGAAGTCATAAAAGAGGGGTTATCATTATCTGCTGTACAGCAAGGGTTGATAGCTGAAAACATCTCCAATATATCAACTCCAGGATATAGAAGAAAAGACGTAGATTTTAGGAGTGCATTAACAAGCTTAATGGGGAATCAATTAGATGTTAATCGTACGCATATGAACCATATGCCCTTTCATTTTAACCCAGATCAAATGCAAGCAATTATCAGAAGAGACAATGCTACTGGTGTTAATTCAGTTGGTAACAACGTAGACCTTGATAAGGAAATGGTTAATATGGCAACAAACAATACCTACTATAATGCACTGGCTACATTTACTAGTAAAAAGTTTAGTATTTGGAACTCTGTTTTATCGGAAAGAGTTTTATAATGGAGAATAAACAATGAGTTTTTTTCAGTCTGCAGCAGTGATTTCTAGTGGAATGAGCGTTCATAGAGAAATCATGGATATTATTGCTGAAAATTTGGCAAATATTAATACCTTAGAGACAGAAACCGGCGAACCATATCAAAGAAAAATTCCAATAGTAAGTTCAAAACAAACAAATAATTATTCTTTTTCCAATGTGCTTGGGAAGAAAATGTATAATGAGGTACAAATATCTTCCATTAAAAAAGACGATTCTCCTCCGCTTATGTATTATGATCCGACTCATCCGCTAGCTGACGAGAATGGTTACATCAAAAAACCTAATATTAGTCAGACTATGGAAATGGTGAGAATGATGGATGCTGTTAGGGCGTACGAGGCGAATGTTGCAGTATTTAATACATCAAAGTCAATGGCCCAAAGGGCATTACAGATTGGAAGTTAGTAAATGTCAGAAATTGTTAAACGCTTTTATGAACAACTGAAAGTTCTTTTAAACCAACTTAATTTTGCTCAGAAATTAACCTTAGGCATGTTGGGAATTATCATTTTTGTTTCATTTATTGGGATAGGAATTTGGGGTACAAGGCCAGATTTTGTTACTTTATATGCTGGATTAGAGGAAGAAAGTACGGGCGAAGTAGTAAAAAAGTTAGATGAAAAAAACATTCCCTATAAAATAGGTCCTAATGGTTCGTCGATAATGGTTCCTTCCAAATATGTTCGATCTTTAAGAGTTGCGTTAGCTACAGAGGGAATACCAAAGGGCAGCGCTAGTGGCTATGAATTGTTTGATCAATTTAAGTTAGGTGTTACTGAATTCACTCAAAAGGTTAATTATCAAAGAGCATTAGAGGCAGAAATCGTGAAAACTATTTCTAGTATTTCTCAAATACGTTCAGCTAGATTGCACATAGTAATGCCAGAGGAATCTGTGTTTGTTGCAGATAAAGAGAAAACCACTGCGTCTTTAGTTTTAGATGTTTCAGGTTCTTTGTCACAAGGGCAAATAAATGGGATAGTACATTTGGTTGCAAGTTCGGTTAAAGGGCTTTCCCCAAAGAATATTACGATAGTTGATACTAACAGTAATGTTTTATATGTTTATGAAGATGATGGCATGGTAGATTCTGGTCTTAGTAATAGGCAAATGAACGCTCAAAAACAATATGAGAATGGTTTAGAGGCTAGAATTTCTAGTATGTTAAACCAAATATTTGGAAGTAACGCATCCGTTGTTAGGGTTAATGTCAGAATGAATTTTGATAAACTAGAATCAGAAAGCGAAATATTCCTTCCTTCCGAGGACCCTATCCTAAGAAGCGCAAGAACAATGGAAGAATCTTTCGACGGTAATAATGCAGCCAATCCAGCTAACATTGCCACCAATTTAGATAAGTCTAACTATGCTAAAACAGATGAAACTACTAACTACGAAGTTTCTAAGAAAATAGAAAAATTTGTTAAAGCTCCTGGTTATGTAGAAAAAGTATCAGTTGCCGTTATTCTTGATAGACAGATTTCAGAAGAACAAAACGCTTCGTTAAAGGAAGCAATCT
>JAQWCF010000069.1 GCA_028706105.1 Candidatus Margulisiibacteriota bacterium | reverse complement strand
CCCAATTCTCACCCATACAAACAACGCTCATATAAACTTATGTTAATGAAAAAACAACTTGCTTGATTTTAATAAAAGGGACATTTCTACTTTGGAGAAAGGGTGACATTTCTACTTTGCGTTGACAATGAACCATTGAACTATTGAACCAATGAACCAGTATGTGTATAATTTAAGCATGTACATCTTGCCAGAATATATAGACAAGTATTTTAACAAGTTTCTTTCCAGCATTTATATCCAACCCAACATAACATATCAAGATGCTTATGAAATAATTCAACAGCGGGCAACTTATATCCAATCTTTAGGGGTAAAAGCAAAAGAGCCAGTTGCTCTTATTGCTTCAAATAGTGCAGAGTGGATGTTAACTTATTTTAGTATTGCCTATTCTGGTGCCATTGTAGTTGCGTTGGATAACCATTTAAGTGAAGAGCATCACCTTAAAATGTTATCAACAGTAAACTGTAAACATGCTTTTATTTCTGATGATGTAGGACAGAGGACGAGCAAGGAAGTAAATTTTATTTCATTGAATTTTAATAATGCCTTATCTGATAAAAGTAAGTACATTGCTCCTATTCTGAAAGCGGAAGACTGTGCAGCAATGTTGTTTACTTCAGGGACTACAGGAGAGCCTAAAGTTGTAATGCTTTCACATAATAATTTAGTTAATACTTGCATGTCAGGGATGGAACATATGGGGTTGCAAGATGAGCCAGATATTGTGCTAACCATCCTTCCTCTTTATCACGTGTTTGGCCTTATAACGTCATTTCTAGCATTTATAACTAATGGCTCAAGTATTGTTGTTCAACCATCATTAAAGGGACCAGATATTATTAAATCTTTAGAAACATATCCCATAACTGTTTTTCCTGGTGTTCCTAAATTGTGGGAATTATTTTTTGATAGTATTTTAAACAAAGTAAAAACTCAATCTATT
This sequence comes from Candidatus Margulisiibacteriota bacterium, assembly GCA_028706105.1. Taxonomy (NCBI): domain Bacteria; kingdom Bacillati; phylum Candidatus Margulisiibacteriota; species Candidatus Margulisiibacteriota bacterium. The sequence goes on along the minus strand of JAQWCF010000069.1, from coordinate 9,645 downwards.
GTTAAGTATCAGATTTTTAAATTTATGGTTGCTTATTCTCATCTTTTTAAGAAAGTAGGCTTAGGCGCTGTTCCTAAAGCTGTTTTTAAGCCAATTCACAAAATTTTTGGTGAGCAGTTAAAGTTTTTTGTAAGTGGTGGCGCTTCACTAAAACCAAAATATTTTAAGGCATACCACAATATGGGGTTTAAAATACTTGAGGGCTATGGATTAACAGAAACGACTGCTGCGATTGTTGCTAATAAAGCACATGAAAATAGAGAAGGCAGTGTAGGTAAAGCAACTAAAGGGAATTTCGTTGAGATACGCGAAAAAAATGAGCGAGGAATTGGTGAAATTTGGTTGAAGGGCATTTCTGTTATGATGGGCTATTTAAATAATGACAAAGCGAATGAAGAAGTGTTTGATAATGAGGGATGGTTCAATTCTGGCGATGTTGGATTAATCGATCATGAGGGCAATCTTCGAATTACTGGGAGGACAAAGAACATCATAGTTCTAGATTCTGGGAAAAACGTTTTTCCTGAAGAAATTGAAGATGTGTTTATAAATTCTGAGTTAATTAATGAATTAGCAGTTTTTGGTGGTGAAAAAAACGGTAATGCTATTGTCAGCGCAGTTATTGTCCCAGAACAAATATCCGGAGCCTCTTATCAGGAGATTAAAGTTGAAGTTAATAGGTTGAATCGTCTTTTGCCAGATTATATGAGAGTATCTGACTTTGCGATTTCTTTTGAGCCCTTGCCAAGAACATCAACAAAAAAAGTAATTGTAAGAGAAATTATTAAAAACTTGAAGCAAGGGAAGTATCAAGCTGGTGATGATTCTAGTTTTGTTTCGTTGCACGAGATGGTTTCTGAAAGTGAACGTGAAAAACAAGTGGCGAAATTTATTATGAAAAAGTTTGAATTAAAAAAGATAGTTATCAGTCAGTCTTTAGATGATTTAGGTCTGGACTCACTTAGTAAGATTCATTTTGTAATTGAGCTGGAACTAGAACTGAGAGTTAAAATAAATATGGATAAATTTATGGCGATTTCTTCGGTAGTAGAGTTAGTGAAGCATTTAAGTTTGTTGCCTGAAGTTAACGAAGTAGAGAGCAGAGAAGATGAGTTATTGTCAGGTAATTTTACTACAAAAAAATATAATTTTTTTAATCCTCTAGTTTTTTTGCTGGTCAAAGTAATTAGATTAAAAGCTCATTTGTTTTTTGGTTATAGAATCGTCAATAAAGAGCTTCTTGAAGGAGCTAAGGAGAGCATTTTCGTTTGTAATCATCAGTCAAATTTGGATATTATTTTGATCTTAGCTTCCTTACCAAAAGACATCAGACGTAATATTTTTATGATTAGCAAGAAGGAGTTAAAGTTTTTGAAATATATCTTCCCTTGGTCTCATTTAATTTTTGTAGACAGAGGGGCCAATATGTTCCCAGCCTTAAAATCAGGTGCTGATATTTTGAGACAAGGTGGGTCGTTAATTATTTTCCCTGAAGGTACGCGGACAAGAACCGGCAAGCTAAATGAATTCAAAGATGGCGCAGCTTATTTAGCTAGTAATTTCAATAAGGATATCATAACAATGACAATTAAAGGTGCCTACGAGGTATTTCCCGCAGGAAGTTTTTTCCCAAAACTTGGACACAAGCTCTCTTTAACTTTTGGAGAAATAATTAGCCCTAAAGGCAAAACAGTGGAGGAAATAAATAAGGCTGTTAAAAAAGCTATAGAATTAAGGTTATAGTTGTTGGGTGTTTTCTGTTACGACATTCACTGAATCTTTAGTTTGTATTAAGTCTTTATATATCAGTTGTTCAATTTCTTTTTCAATTAATAGATGGTCTCCGCCTTCTTCGTACGCCTGCATTTTTAATCCATTAATTATAAAAATAACACCAAAGTCTTTTTCACGATTATAAAAGAAATGGGTTAGTATCCCATAGGCATTCCCCGAGTGGCCAACCATTTTAACATTAGGAATGAACCCGTAGTTTATTTCTGAGCCAAGCCCGCGTTGCATTGTGCTTGTGACTTTAAATGCTGGGGTTTCTAACAGATTAATGCTGTTTTGGTTAAGAATCTGCTTGGTTTTATATTGCCCATTATTGAGTAGCATAATCATTATTTGGGAAAGGTCGACTACGTTTGAACGAAAGCCAGCTTGTGGGGCATGAATTGTAGGATTTCTCCCTATTTTATATTTTTTATTAAGAATTCTTAGCTGAAAGTTATTATCATCAATAGTTTTAGTTGGTTGGTCGCCAATATATTGATAACCAATCGCATATTTAGTTTCTGCATAGGGAAGCGAAGTTGAGAGATGCGTATTTTTAAGTTCAAGCTCGTTAATAAGTTTACTGTGTGCAATCTGGTTAAATCTTTGGTTAGTTAATTTTTCCATAATTGTGGCTATTAGTATAAAGTTGAACCCTGAATAGTTATATCTTTCTTTTGGTGGATAAGCATCATCCCAATAATACTCTTGGTAGAATTTTCCATCCTTTAATATTAAGTCTGAAATATTAAGCTGAGGGTTCGTGATGCTTTGTTCCATGAATTTATTCGCTGTTATTAGATATGGAACAAAGCTAGAAGTGTGAGTTAAAAGCTCTCTCAAGGTTATCTTTGTGCCTTTAAAATAGGGGTTTTCCAAGGGAATTCCTAATTGTTTAGATACTGTTGATTGTAGAACTTTTGGATTATTTTCAGTAACATTAAGAAGTAAAATAGATGTTAGTAGCTTGCTAACAGATGCTAGTCTAATAGCATGGAATGGCGTCATTTTTTTATTTTTAGCTATATCAGCAAATCCGTAGTTAAAAGTGAAGAGGTTTTTTTTGTTTTTGATAACAACCAAAGAGCATCCTGTTACTCCGTATTCTTTCATGATAGATTCAAGCGATGACTCTAGCTGGGTTTTTCTGGTCGCTGTTTTATATGCAGGACAGGAAACATTAATATAAAAAGCTATAAATAACCCAAACGTAAGAAAAGCTATAATAAACCAATTAAGATTTTTATACACTTTGAGCTATTTATTTTATTTCAACAGGAGTTACTTTCCAGATATCCCAGTTGTACTCAGCGATTGTTCGGTCACTAGAGAACTTTCCAATATTGGCAACATTTTCGATTGATTTTTTTATCCATAAATCACGATCCAGGAAGTCTGCAGAAACTTTTTCTTGGCATTCAACGTAGGACTTGAAGTCTGCCATAATCATGTATGGGTCACTATTTACTAAGTCAGAATAAATTGGATAAAAAAGATCAGGCTGTTCTGGACTAAAGAAACCGTTTCTTATTAGTTCTAGAATCTCTTGTAGAGGTTCATATTCTTTTAAATATTTTCTTGGGTCATATCCTTCTTTTTGTAGGGTACTAACTTCTTCTGCTGTTAGTCCGAAGATGTAAATATTCTCACTTCCGACTTCTTCTTTAATTTCAACGTTGGCTCCATCTAATGTTCCAATAGTTAGGGCTCCGTTTAGAGCAAACTTCATGTTTCCAGTACCAGAAGCTTCTTTACCAGCGGTAGAAATTTGTTCCGAAAGGTCAGCAGCAGGCATTATTTTTTCTGCCATAGTGACATTATAGTTAGGAATAAAAAATAATTTTAATTTATCCTTAACTTTTGGATCATTATTGATAACCTTTGCAACATTATTGACAAGCTTAATATAAAGCTTTGCCACATGATAAGCAGGCGCTGCTTTACCACCGATAAGAACTGTTCTTGGTGTAAACTGCATGTTGGGGTCCTTTTTAAGTTGTAAATATAAATGAATAACATGCATTACATTAAGTAACTGTCTTTTGTATTCATGTATTCTTTTTGTCTGAACATCAACTAAAGAGTTTGGATCAAAAGAGAATCCATATTGTTTCTCTAACCAGTTAGAAAGATCTTTTTTGTTATTCGTTTTAATTATTTCCCAACCTTCTGTAATGTATTCTTTATTTTCAAGATTGGTTAGTTTTTTAAGCTCAGTAAGGTTAGTTATCCAACCTGTTCCGATTTTAGAGGTTATTAGTTCTGATAATCTGCTATTACATTTATACAGCCATCTTCTTGGTGTTATCCCGTTGGTTTTATTTTTGAATTTTTCAGGATATAACATGTAAAATTCTGGCATTAGTTCACTTTTAATTAACTCGCTATGCAATGCAGAAACGCCATTTACAGAGAAGGAGCCAGCCACAGCAAGATAGGCCATTCTAACCATTTTTTCTGAACCTTCCTCAATGATAGACATTTTTCTCATTTTTCCCATATCAGGTCCAAACTTGATTTGAATATCAGTCATAAGTTTAGTGTTTATTAAATAAATAATCTCTAAATGCCTTGGAAGCATATAAGCAAACATTCTTTCTGGCCATTTTTCCAAGGCCTCAGGAAGCAAGGTATGATTTGTATAAGCGAATGTTTGTTTAGTTATTTCCCATGCTTCATCAAAAGAAAGATGTTCTTCATCAATCAGAATTCTGACAAGCTCTGGAATAGCGATAGCAGGGTGTGTGTCATTCAACTGAATAACAATTTTACTAGGGATATCTTTTAATTCATGAGTCTCATTTTCTTTGAATCTGCGGATAATGTCTTGTAATGAAGCAGCACAGAAAAAATATTCTTGTTTTAATCTAAGCTCTTGTCCTGCGTAAACATTATCGTTGGGGTAAAGAATTTTTGTAATATTTTCATCATGGAGCTTTTCTTCATAGGCATTAACGAAATCACCATTGTTAAAAATCTGCAATTTAAATTCATCATCAGACTTAGCTGACCATAATCTGAGCGTGTTGACTGTTTTATTGTTAAATCCTGGCACAGGTATGTCATAAGGTACTGCAAATACTTTATTGCAATTCTTCCAAACGGAAACTTCTTTACCATCTTTATCATTATATTTTTCAACATGGCCATAAAAATTAATTGTATATTTTTCTGATCTAGGAATTTCCCATGGGTATCCATTTTCTAGCCATTTGTCTGGCTTCTCAATTTGCCATCCATTTTCAATGTCTTGTTTGAATAAACCATAGTCGTAACGAATTCCGTAGCCAAAGGAAGGGATGTTTAATGTCGCCATTGATTCTAGAAAGCAAGCAGCAAGTCTGCCTAATCCACCGTTGCCAAGGCCGGCATCTTCTTCCATGTCTTCAATCGTATTGAAATCGAAATTAAGTTTAGAAAGTAGTTCTTGTACCTGGCAATTGATATGTAAGTTATCAATATTCATTTTTAATAGTCTGCCGATTAAAAATTCCATTGATAGATAGTAAACTCTTTTTGAATCATGATAATGGTGCTGTCTTTGTGTTTCCAACCATCCTTCTGCAAGTTGATCCATAATGGTATAGCTCAGTGCATTATAGATATCTCTAGGGGTTGAGTTGTATTCATCTTTAACTATTTTATGGGTAAGATTATATTTAAAAGAATCTTCAATAAGAATAGCTTCTTTATCTTTGTTATCTTTTCTAGACAAGATGTCTGAGAGTCTTTCTTTATAGTTATCATTCATATTAGTTCCCCTTACTATATATGTGCTTTTATCTTTCCAATCATTTTATCACAGTAGGGCTAAAGAATGAATTGATTATAAATAAATAATACAGATTAAATATAACCAACGACTATGGTATTATTTAGCAGAGATTTGCTTAAAAAGTTAATTAATTTATAAATTTTTTGTTGATTTATTTGATGAACAGCACTGCATAAGAGAGGTAATTATGGTTAATTCTAAGAGATTGGTTAAAACTTTTATTGATTTAGTAAAGATTGATAGTGAATCAGGAAATGAAAAAAAGGTTAGTAAGTATCTTCAGAAAATACTTTGTGATCTTGGACTAGATGTTGCTTTGGATAAAAAAGGTAACATTTATGCAATTTCTCATGGCAAATTATCAGGTCCATCTCTTTTGTTTTCTGCACACATGGATACTGTTACTCCAGGTAATGGGATTGAGCCTGTTATTAAGGGAGATAGGATTTCTTCCAGAGGTGATACTATCCTTGGTGGTGACGATAAGTCTGGAATAGCTGAGATTTTAGAGATGTTATATGTAATTAAAGAAAAGAAGCTTGATACGACCTCGATTGTAGTAATTTTTTCAGTTGAAGAAGAAATAGGTTTAAAGGGAGCAAAAGCTTTACAGCCGATTCAAGTTGATTATGGTTTTGTTCTGGACACTGGCGGAGAGATTGGCACAGTTATAGTAAAAGCTCCAAATCATTATAGCTTTGAAGCAAAGGTGATAGGTAGGAGTGCTCACGCAGGTATGGAGCCAGAAAAAGGTATTAATGCCATAGTTGTAGCGTCTAAAGCTATTTCAAAGTGTAAAATTGGGAGAATTGATGAGGAGACAGTTGCCAACATTGGAATGATTGAAGGAGGCAAAGCCACTAACATTGTTCCGGATGAGGTTATTGTTAAAGGTGAGGCTCGTAGTCAGTCAAAGAAAAAGGTAAAGAACATGGTTAAGGATATTCAATTATCTTTTAAGAAAGCATGCAAAAAAGCAGGTGCTGACCTGGAGTTTATAGCGCGTAAGGACTATGGTTATTTTGATGTTTCGAAGGAGAAAGAACTGCTTAAAGTTTGCAAAAAAGCAGCCCAAAGTCTTGGTGTTCAACACGTAGAACAAGCTTCTGGTGGTGGAAGTGATGCTAATATTTTCAACAAGATGGGTATCCCAACTGTTGTTTTAAGTACTGGCATGAACAAGGTTCATACTTGTGAGGAAGAAATCAAAATCTCAGACATGGTTACGGCCACTGAATATATTTTGTCTATTGTGAAAAAGATCAAAGACTAATTCCTGATGGTTGATGAGAATTCATTAGAACTTATCAAAGAAAGAACGGATATCGTAGAGATTGTTGGACAATATGTAAAACTTCGCAAAAGAGGTTTGAATTTTTTGGGTCTTTGCCCCTTTCATAATGAAAAAACCCCTTCGTTTGTAGTGAGTCCAGATAAAAAAATATTTCACTGCTTTGGTTGCGGGACAGGTGGCAATGTTTTTTCTTTTTTAATGAAAATAGACGGACTTAGTTTTATTGATACTGTTAAGTTATTGGCTGAAAAATCAGGCATTGAATTAAATGATGACCAGATGATGAATTTCGAAAAGGATGATCGAGAAAACGGATTCGCTTTATTAAGCAAGATTAAGGATGCTTATCATCAACAATTGGATCATGAAGAAGCAAAAAATTATATCAAAGATAGAGGATTGGATAAAGAAACAATAGACAATTTTCAGTTAGGTTATTCTTCAAAAGCTAATTGTGATGAGCTGCTAGGGTTTGACGTCAAAGATATTAAAGATGATTTGTTAGATATTGGGATTGGCATTGATTCTAAAGGAAAAATTAAGGATAGATTCTATAAGAGGTTTATGTTCCCAATAATAGATTTACAGGGCAGGACTTTAGGTTTTGGAGGAAGGATTATTTCAGGCGAAGGTGCTAAGTATGTTAATTCTCCAGAAACAAGGTTTTATAGTAAAAGTAACGTTCTTTATGGCCTTAATATGGCTAAAAAATATATCCGAGAAAATAATGGTCAATTAATCCTTGTTGAAGGATATATGGATGCTATAAGTGTTTTTCAGTCTGGAATAAAAAATATTGCAGCAGCCCTTGGCACTGCGGTAACCCCTCAGCAGTTTAATTTGATTAAACGTTTCGTGAAATTATTGTACATGTGTTTTGATAATGATGATGCAGGAAAAAACGCTATGTATCGAGTGAATGATGTTCTTCAAGACCCAGAAGTTGAGGTTAAAGTGATTGGGTTGAAAGATTGTAAGGATCCCGATGACTTTATTAAGAAATATGGGCTGGATAGTTTTAGAAAACAAATGATTGAGGCGATAACTTATAAAGAGTTTTTAATTGACCATTCAATAAAAGTTCATGGACACAGCATGGAATCATCGAAGATGGCAGTTGAAGATAAATCAAGGGTATTAAAAGAGCTTAAGTCTATTTTGCGTTTTGAAAATGATATCATTAAAAACGTTTATATTGCTATGATTGCGAGTAAGCTGAATATCGACCTTGACCAAGTAAAAGGTTACTTTTTTACTTATAACACTCTTTCAATTTCTAAAAAGAAAGATTATAAAATAGATAAAGGATCAAAAGACAAGTTCTTTAAATTAGAAGAAGATGTCCTGTCTATCCTTTTAAGTCATGTTTCTTTAAGAAACGAATTTTTAGGTAATTTTTCAGTGGATGATTTTATAGATATGGAGCATAAAAAGATTTTTGCTTTGATTGTCAATAATCCAGAAAAAGACGTTCAGTATTTGTGCGATTTAGTTGCTGGACACAAGATTGTAAGTATTTGTATGAAAATAAATTTTGCTAACCCTCAGCTATTTTTACAGGAAGCAGTGGAGTCTTTAAAGAAGAGAAACAATAGAGAAAAGGTAGCTGATTTGAAAAAACAGATAATTGAACTTGAAAAAATTGGTGATTTTGATAAACTTATGTGTCTAAATCAGCAACTGTCGGAGTTGATCAAAAATAAATGAATACAGAAGTTTTATTTGAGGAAGCATCTTCCCCTAATGATATTTTAGAAATCTTGAAAGATACTCATGTTGATTTGGGAGAAATTACCAATGAGGCAGATACTACTGTGGAAGTTGACCAGCCAGACGAAGAAGAATCCAAGGACATTGATATTGAAGAAGAAGTTTTGCAAGAGGAAAGCAACAAGGGCGCAAAATACGATTCTATAAAAATGTATTTAAAAGAAATTGGAAGAATAAAACTTCTTAAAACAGAAGAAGAGTTTAATATTGCACAGAGAATTCAAGAAAACAATGATGATGAAGCAAGAAAAATTTTAATTAGATCCAATTTGCGATTGGTAGTTAGTATTGCTAAAAGATATAACGGAAGAGGGCTTTCTTTCCTTGATTTGATACAAGAAGGCAACATCGGATTAATGAAAGCTGTTGATAAATATGATTATACTAAAGGGTACAAGTTTTCTACTTATGCTACATGGTGGATAAGACAAGCTATCACGAGAGCAATTGCCGATCAATCAAGATCAATTAGACTTCCAGTGCATGTTGTGGAGACGCTTAATAAACTGAAAAAAATATCAAAAATGTTCATGCAAGAATATAAACGGAAACCAACAGATGAAGAATTAGCTCAGCATAGTGAGTTGTCGGTTATTAAAGTCCAAGAGTTAGCTAAAATCGCACAGTTACCAATTTCTTTGGAAACTCCTATCGGGGATGATGACAGTAATAGTCTTTCGGATATTGTAGAAAGTGAAGCAGAAAAAAATCCGGAAGAGAGAGTTCTTTCTGATTTGCTTAGAGAAGATTTAGAGGCTGTTCTACAAACTTTTCTTACAGAAAGAGAGCAAATGGTTCTTCGTTTAAGATTTGGATTACATGATGGCATGCCAAGAACGCTTGAAGAAGTTGGTCAGGTTTACAATGTTACAAGGGAGCGAATCAGACAAATAGAAGCTAAAGCTTTAGACAAGCTTAGACAACAGACCAGAGATGGGCACATGATGTCTTATCTCAGGTGATGCGATGAAGAGTTTATTGACAAAGGTAAGTTTATATCCGACTGATGAGGTTCGTGAGGGTTGAGGTAGTT
>JAQWCF010000068.1 GCA_028706105.1 Candidatus Margulisiibacteriota bacterium | reverse complement strand
GTACATCTGATTCACTATTTTGTAATTCAAAATCTATCTTGTCTAAGTGCCCTAATACTTTTGCTATTAACTCGTTCTTTGCTGTCTCTGTTCTGCCTAACTTTGTGGATGTTAAGTCCAAGTCTTCAAATAGCTTATTAAAATCGTCTTCACTCTCTGTTCCCATAGTGCTTTGTTCAATATGATTAAGTATTTGTGTAAGCTCTTCTAATATAAAGTTGTCACTGCCAGAATTACCTTTTTTAGCAATCTCGCTAAATAGTTCAGAAGGTTTTAAAAAATAGCCGAGTTTTTCAAGAGCTTCTTCTTTTACAGCATCAAGTAATTCTTTGCCTTCTTTAGTATCTTCATTGATGTCTTCATACTTTATACCATCTACTAAAAGCAGTTTGTTTCCATAAATATGCATTTTTTCAGATAAATATTTATAAAAAATAAAGCCTAGTATATAGTCTCTAAACTCATCAGCATCCATTTTTCCTCTAAGTGTGTTTGCGATGTTCCATAGTTGTTGTTCAAGTTGGCGTTTTTGTTCTTCTGACATAGTGACTCCTGTATGTGAATGGTATTAATTTTATTATATAGTAAAGTGGGATTAATACGAATAGCTGAATAGTCAGGTGGGTAAAATATCAAGATTTTTTACAAGAAAATATTTTTTAATTTTGGATCTGTATCTAATAATTCTTTAAATTCTTGCCTGAAATCTTTTTCAGACAAAATGGTATAGAAATCATCTTTGATAGTTGGGGCTAATTCAAAGGCAGAAATCCATTCACTTTTCAGAAGTTTTTCTTCATCAAACGCCTGCCAAAAACCTGTCTTTTGAAAAAGCTTATTAATATGTTCTGTCCCTTGTTGTTGCAAAATGCTCATAATATATGCTGCAACTCCAACCTGTATGCCATGTAGACGAGGTTTTTTGCTAACAATATCAAGCGCATGAGAAAGAAGATGCTCACTGCCACTTGCTGGTCTAGAAGACCCACAGATTTCCATGGCTATTCCATTTAACATAAGCGCTGTACCTAACAGCTGAATGCTTTCTAAATCTTTTTCTTTTCTGGACATTAACTGAAAAACTGTAGCATCAGATAACAAGGCAGCAAAATCGTCCACAAAGGTTCCTTGTTTATGATAAGCTAACTTCCAGTCATACACTGCTGTTATTTTAGAAGAAAGGTCACCAATACCTGACCACCAAAGGTAATTTGGTGCCTGTAAACAAACTTCTGTATCAATAATTACTCCATAGGGCATTGTCGCTGGCAATGATCTTCGCTTTCCGTCAACTTCTAAGCTTGATTGAGGACTACAAAAACCATCATTAGAAAGTGCAGTTGGTGCAGCAATATAAGGTAAACGCGAAAGAAAAGAAACATATTTCGCTACATCCAGAGCTTTGCCTCCCCCTACTCCAAAAATTGCTTTTATTCCATTAGGTAAATCCTTAAAAATTTGTAGAGCTTGTTCGGCACTTGAATTTTCAATGGCAATTTCTTTGACAATTTTTACCTTGGACAACTCAAAAGAATGTCGAACTCGATTAAGTGTTTCAGCACGCAGACCTTCACTAGTTAAAAGAATACAGGAATCAAAATTAATGCGAGAGGCATATTCCCCGAGACGGTCTAAGGTGCCTGGTTTAATACGAACAAAGGTAGGAATAGAAATCTGAGTAGAACGAATCATTTTGTTCCCTTTATTAGTTGTGGAATAATCTCTGACCAATCTTGAAAAGGAATATAGGCTTCGCCAAGACTAGTTAATTTTTGTGCAAGCCAACCTGTTGCAAACCGTCTTTCTGCAGGAACTCTTAAGGCAGACTCTAAGTCTGGTCTACCGTCACCCGCAAAAGCAACATTCTGATATCGATGCAGAGCATCCTCTACTATTGCTAGTTTGTTAACACCTATATTTATGGAAGAGAATTTCCCAATATCAGCCCGTGTCATAGTTAAACCGCTTTCTGGTGAATAAGTTCCAGGGTTGGTATATAAAGTAAGTTTGTTTAAATTAGCTCCTAAAAGTTTTTTGATATACCAATCGCAACCAGCAGAGGCGATGGTAAGATCCCAACCGTTTTGCTTTAAGGTATCCACATCATTAGTAAAGTTAGGAGGAAATATCATCTTATTTGTAATTTCAATCAGCATCTTTTCTGGACAATTTAAACGTGCAAAGATGTTTTTAAGAGCCTCAAAATGAGTTATTTTTCCTTCTTCATAATTAGACCAATCATTGTGCTGCAAAATCTCGGGAAAAGCTTTTGTAACTAAACTATAAAAGTCATGTTGAGTAATTGTTCCATCAAAGTCTGAGACGAAGATATTTTCTGCTTTCATTTGTTTATTATATCAGGTTAAAAGATAAAAGTTACCTTTAAACATCTTTAGATGAAACTGTTATTCGTAACGTAACGCATCTATAGTTTTTAGACTAGCAGCTTGTTTTGCTGGCCAAAGTCCAAAAATAAGACCTATAATAATCGAAAATCCTGTTGAAACTAGCACGGAAACTAAAGATATTTCTGTTGTCCATTTTGCAAAAAAGGAAATAAAGACAGAAATCAACCAGCCCAAAAGAACACCAAAGATGCCTCCAACCACAGTAATGATTACTGCTTCCACTAAAAATTGATTCATAATATCCTTTTTGCCAGCTCCAATTGCTTTTCTTAGCCCTATTTCCCTAGTTCTTTCTGTAACAGAAACAAGCATAATATTCATTATTCCTATGCCACCTACAAGCAAAGCTATTGTTGCAACTATGCCCAGAAGTAAGGAAATTGTTGTGATTGTTCCTTTTATTGCATCTTGAATTTCTGCCATATCTCTAATCGTCACCATGTTATCATTAGCTGGCCATTTATGTGCTTGATTTAGCGCATCCGTAACACTTTGTTTGGTGGCGTTTATGTTTTCTTTCTTATCTACTTCAACTTGTATTTGATTTAAGTATCTTTCACCCATTAGTCGATACATAGCAGTACTAAGTGGAATGTAAATAATGTCATTTTCATCGCGTCCACCAGAAAACCCTTTTTTTGGCAAAACTCCAATTACTTTGAAATTTACTTTGTTTATTTTAATGTTTTGACCTAAAGGGTCTTCCGTTCCATATAAATTTTCAACAATTGTTGCCCCAATAACCGCAACTCTTTCCCTGTTTTGCTGTTCGTTTTCAGTAAAATATCTACCTATATTAGGAATAACTTCTCTCATTTTAGAATAATCAACATCTGTTCCAGAGACTGAGGTTCTCCAGTTCTTATTACTATAAACAACTTGTGCTTTTCCAGAAATAATTCCAGATGCTCTTTTAACAGTTGGTATTCTTTTTAAGATAGTTAAATCTGTTTCAGAAAAACGGCTAGAGATTCCGGCTCCCATTGAAATACCACCTGCAACCCTACTCCCAGGCATAACAATAAGCAGATTAGAACCCAACCTACTTAAATCCTTTTCAATATTACTGGTTGCACCTTTTCCCAAAGCCAACATAGCAATTACTGCTGCTACACCAATCAAAATACCTAACATTGATAAAAAAGAACGGAGCTTATTAACATTAATTGCCCTTATCGCCTGTTTTAGATGGGAAATCCATTCCATTTGATTCCCTGATAACTTTTTTTTATTTGAAATAATCTCTTCAGCAACGGTGTTTTGTTTCATCTTTAGTTTATGTTTGTTTTTAGATTTAACAACATCCGAAATAATTTCTCCGTCTCTCATAGAAATAATACGGCTAGCATGCTCGGCTATTTCCATCTCGTGAGTAACCATAATGATGGTTATCCCTTTACTATTTAAGCCCACAAGAATCTTCATTATCTCCTTTTCGCTAGTTGTATCAAGATTACCTGTAGGTTCGTCAGCAAAAATCACTAGGGGGTCATTAACAAGCGCCCTAGCTATAGCGACTCTTTGTCTTTCGCCACCAGAAAGTTCATTAGGAACATGTTCGGTCCTGTCTTTTAGCCCTACTGCTTTTAATTGTTCAAGAGCTTTTTCTTTAATGTTTTTATTATCGCCATAAATTAAAGGAAGACTAACGTTTTCATGTGCTTTAATGCCTGGTAAAAGATGAAACTGCTGAAAAACAAAACCAGCTACTTTGTTTCTTAACCTTGTAAGTGTGCTTTCCTTTAAATTTGCAACATTTTGACCTAAAAAAAAGTAAGAACCTTCATCTGGTGGGTCAAGAAAACCTAGGATATGGAGTAAAGTTGATTTACCACTTCCAGAAGCGCCCATAATGGCTACAAATTCACCTTGTTCAATTTTGAGATCAACACTTTTTAAGGCCTGAAAGGAAATTACCCCAGTATTATAAGTCTTCGAGATTTTTTGTAGTTCTATCATCGTTGCTATTTAACGAAGACCAGGTCGAGGTCTGCTCCCTTGCAAGAAACCTTTCGTGCCTGAGGCTTGCTGTGCTTTAGTGATTTGCTCAACCACAACAGACTTTTCATTAAGCCCTGACTCTATTTCTATTTTTCCATTATAACTAAGCCCTGTTTTAACTTTTTGGGTTAGAGGAAGCTCTTTACCTAACTCTTTTACCAGAACAAAAGAATGATTATCTTGATAATTTATGAGTCTTTCAGGCAGTAGCAAGACGTTTTGTTTTTCTTCTCTGATGATTTCTAAGGAAGCGCTCATCCCAGAACGAAAAACAGAAGGAGTATGGTCAGGAATTATATCTACCTGGTAGATTGTCACATTATTTACAATTTTTGATTCATAAGAGATGTGCCCAACTATTCCATCGATACTATTCTCTCTATAGGCATCAAGTAGAATTTTCACTTTTTGGCCTGTTAATACTTTCCCTATATCAGTTTCGTCTACTTGGGCTTTAATTATTAATTTATCTGCAAGTACTAACACTGGTGTATTAGAATTAATTGTTTGTCCTGGTTCTAACGACCGCACAATAACTTTACCAGAAATTGGAGCTAAGATAGTTGTAGGCTTATAAACTTTTTCCCAATATTCAACACTCTTTTTTCCTTCTGTTTGAGCCGCATCCAATAAGGCAGCTCTTTCAGTAGAACTCATTATGGCTAAAGCTTGCCCTTTTTTTACCACATCTCCCTCTTTTACAAATATCTGATCTATTCTTCCGCTAATTGGCGGTAATATTTCCAAACGATTTTGTGGTTCGACTAACCCTGCTGTGGAGATAGAATCAATGATATCGCCAACTTTAACCGCATATTCTTTATAAATAACTGTACTATCTTTTTTAAAGTAATTATTCCAAATAAAAAAAGAAGCTCCGGCTAACAGTAAAAGTAAAACACCTAAAATTAATTTATTTTTCATCAAAACCTTCTCCCTTCGAATTTATCCATTTTGCTTCTTGAATTAATGTATCTAAGTTGCTGTTAAGTTTAGACTTCCTTGTTTTAATAAGTTCGTCTTCAATTGTAATCCAGTCGGTAAAAGAAATTAGTCCCGAGGAATATTGGGCGGAAGCAATTTTAGACCTTTCTTCCGAAGCTTCTAAAAAGATATTGGCAACTGCTATATTATCATAGGAATCTACTAGGTTGTTCCACATTTCTTGGAGCGTAAGATAAACGTAATGCGTTTTGTTTTCTAAGTTAATCTTTTTTTGATAAAGCTGAGATTTTGCCTTATCTAGTTCATAATCTTTTTTGTTCCCATCATATAAATCAAAAGAAAGATTACCACCAACTGACCAGCCTGAAGAACTAGCATAAACCCCATCTTGATTAAAAGAATAATTTTGATTAAGAGACCCATTAATATAAGCAGTTGGCAAATAGTTAGATTCAGCAATGTATACACCATATTCGTCTTGTAGTTTTTGAGAAATCAAATCTTTCAACAATAAACTATTGTCAATAATCTCGTTAAAATTAGGCTTCTTTGCAAGAACAATTTTATTAATATTTTCTGAAACAAGAATAGCTGTTCCCATCTCCAGTCCCAGAGAATACAGGAGTTTATCATAATTGATTTGTAAGTTTCTTTTTGCTTGAGATAAGTTGTTTTGAGCCTCAATCAGATTGGCTTTAGCTTTCAGAAAAGATCCTCTATGCTCAAGTCCTCCATTATATCTAAGTCGCACTAATTCATATTGTTGATTTCTTCTTTCAACGATAGTTTTAGATAGTTCTAATAATTCTTGAGACCGAAGGGCTTCACAAAAATATTGTCGAATAGTTAAGCGCACATTAGCCTCTGTGATTTGATAATTATATTCTGCAGATTTTAATCTCTCTTCAGCAGCTAGAACTAAGTTATTGCTTTTGTTCCCATCATAAATCAGTTTCTGAGCAGAAACTCCTGCTCCGGCAGTATTCTTAACTGCTGACTCCCCACCTGCTCGCTTGACAGAAGCAGAACCCCCAACAGTTAGGCTTCCATTCAATTCAGCAATTTTTAGAGAATTTGATTCATCCACTAATTTGGCTTTGGCAATTTTGAGGTCAGTATTATTTTCTCTTGCTAACTGCTGGCATTGTTGCCAAGTAAGGATATCTAAGGAAAAACAAAAGTTTAGTAAAACTAGAGAAAACAGTAAATATTTTTTAATCATAACAATGCTATTATACAATTAGATTGGAAATAAGTTCCTGTTTAATTATGAATTTATTTTGATATAATGCTGATATAAAATATTAAGGAAATAAATATGACTAAAATAACAGTTTTCGATAGTAAGCCCTATGATGTTAAATCTCTAACTGAGAATAATAAGCATGGCTACGAACTTAAATTTCTAGAAAGCAAACTCAATGCTGATACTGCAACTTTAGCTAAAGGCTCCAAAATTGTTTGTGCTTTTGTTAATGATGATATTAATTCCGAAGCTATTAAAATTTTATATAAAAATGGAATAGAATTAATCGCACTTCGCTGTGCTGGCTATAATAATGTTGATTTAAAAACAGTCTTTAAAAAAATAAGAGTGGTTCGCGTGCCTGCTTATTCTCCTTACGCCGTTGCCGAGCATGCGCTTGCGCTAATCATGAGTTTAAACAGGAACATCCATCGAGCCTACTATAGAACAAAAGAAAACAACTTTAATATCAACGGATTGATTGGTTATGATATGCATGGAAAAACAGCTGGAATTATAGGCACTGGTAAAATAGGAGGCATTTTAATTGATATTCTGCTAGGGATGGGCTTAAAGGTTTTGGCCTATGATGCTTTTCCAAACGAGAAATTAAGCAAGTCTAAAGGATTTAAGTATGTGTCACTAAAAGAACTTTATAAAAATGCTGATATTATTTCCTTACACTGCCCTCTTAATGCGGATACTCATCATATGATCAATAATGACAGCATTAAAATAATGAAAAAGAATGTAATGATTATTAATACTGGTAGAGGGCTACTGATAGACACAAAAGCGCTTATCTCTGGTTTGAAAACAGGAAAAATTGGTTATGCGGGACTAGATGTGTATGAAGAAGAAAGCGATTATTTCTTCGAAGATTTTTCTTCCTCTGTCATTCAAGACGATGTGTTAATGAGACTAATTTCTTTTCCTAATGTTTTAATTACTTCACACCAAGGGTTTTTTACTAAAGAAGCCTTGGGTAATATCGCGGATGTTACTTATCAAAACATTCATGAGTTTTTACAGGGGGAAGCTTTAACTAACGAGATTTGTTATAAATGTGAAACGGAATGCAACAAAAAGATTAATGGTCGTTGTTGGTAGTTATTGTTCAGGGTTTTGAATAGAATAACTTAACTGAGAACCATATAAAATTATCCCCCAGCTATAGTGTATTGATAATAATAAAAAAGGAATTATCGCAAAGCTACCATAAAGTGCGTTGTGCCGAGTTAAGTTAATCTGTAAGTATATGTACAGAGTTTGAATCCCGATAAACAATGCTGTAGCAACTAAAGAACCAATTAATGCAGGGAGAAATTTCACCTTTGCGTTAGGCAAATAAATATATAAATTAAATAAAATTATCCAAAAAACAAAATGAGGAATGATTTTAGTGGCAAGGTTACTAACAAATATGCTTCCTTGAATTATCGGAAGCACTGTACTGAGTATTTCGTGAGAATATAAAAAACTTTTAGCTGCACCTAAAAAAGTAATCCCAATACTTAACACCATGATAAAAATAATAGGACCGATAAGTGTTAACAATGGATAAAAGATTAGTTTATTGATCCAAGACCTTCCTTGTTCAGCTTTCCAGATTGTATTAAAAGTATCTTCTAACGATAAAAAAATATTAAATAACATCATCACAATAAAAAAGACACCAATGAGGGTAATTAAACCCATATTAGTGTTTTTAACAAACTTATTCAGTTTTGAGATAACCAACAATATTAAGTCGTGATGGATAGAAAAATTAACTAATAAAAAGTTTTTTAAGAGATTAAAAGATTTAAAATAAGTAGCAACGCCAACTAAGATTGCTAAGAAAGGAACAAAAGTTGATAAAGAAAAGAAAGACAAAGAAGAAGCAGAATACAAACAACGATTCTTATTAAAATCTTTGATGCTTGCATATAAAACATGAACAAATTTAATAATGAAATTATCTATTAAGTCAGCCATCTCTTAAGAATAACACATTTCCAGCCCAAAGGTGAAACATCTAATGAATCTTGAAATTTAAAAGCTTTGTAAAACAGAAGGAACTATATTTTTGTTAAATACATCTGGGATTATATAATCTTTTTTTAACTCAGAATCAGCTAGAACACCAGCAATGCCTTGTGCTGCTTGAATAAAGTGTTTTATTTCAATGGTTTTAATATTGTTTACTAAAATCGCTTTCACAAATCCTGGATAGCCAATGGCATTGTTTATTTGGTTAGGGAAATCACTTCGACCAGTGGCAATGATGCCATTAAAATTTGTAGGTAAATCTGAAGGAAGAATTTCAGGGTCTGGATTAGCTAAGGCAAAGATTATGGGCTCAGTATTCATTGCTTCAACCATGGAAGGCTTTAGAGCATTCCCAACAGAAACTCCAACAAAAATGTCTTTGCCTGTCACTGCATCAGCTAAGGTTCCAGCTGTATCCTGATTGTTAGTTAAATCAAGAACTTCAATTTTATATTTATTTAAATCTCTTCTGCTTTTATGAATGATTCCTTTACTGTCACAGAGGCTTATTTTCTCAAATCCATAAGCAAACAAAAGTCTAGCAATAGCAAGTCCAGCTGCGCCTGCTCCATTGATGACAACGCTACTAGTTGCTGGTGCTCTCTTAGTAACTTTCATGGAGTTAATTAACCCTGCCAAAACAATTATGGCTGTTCCATATTGGTCATCATGGAAAACAGGTATATTAACCTTTTTCACAAGTTTATCAAAAATCTCGAAACAGTTTGGTGCGCTGATATCTTCCAAATGAATAAGTCCAAAGGAAGGAGAAAGCACAGTGATTGCCTCGACAATTCTATCCACATCCGTTGTATTTAAAAGCAAGGGGTAAGCATTAATGTCAGCAAAAGCTTTATAAATCATTGCCTTGCCTTCCATCACAGGCATAGCTGCTTCTGGCCCCATATTACCAAGCCCCAAAACAGCGGTTCCATCAGTAAACATACCAACAGTATTGCCAATAATTGTAAATTCTTTCACTGCTTCAATGTTTTGGTTTATATGTTTAACAACCTGAGCAACACCTGGAGTATAAACCTTAGCTAAAGTTTGACTGTTATCTATTTTTATTTTACTTTCTACTGAAATTTTACCGTTTTTGTGTAATTCAAAGATTTCGTTCATTTTACAAATATTGATTTATTTCATTTTTATAAAAAATTGCTTTTTCAGTAGCAATTGTCGCAAAATCTTCACCATTAGAGGCATAAATAATATCTCTGGAAACGTTAAATAAATAATTTTTCTTGTTTTTTCTCTCTTTTGTTAAAATATCAGAAACCTTGCCACCCTGCGTTCCAATTCCTGGAACAAGAATTAAGCTATCATTCAAATCATTTTCAACTAAACCGAAATGGTCTGGGTTTGTGGCACCCATTACCGCGCCACAGTTATGATACTCAGAATTCCATTTGTTGACTAAAGACGCTGTTTCTTGAAACAAATAAGTACCTTTTTCGGTTTTCAACATTTCCAGCTCTTGGGAGCTTTTGTTTGAGGTTAAAACAAGCACAAAAGAATATTTGTCTTTGTATTCCAA
The DNA here is from genome assembly GCA_028706105.1 of Candidatus Margulisiibacteriota bacterium. Lineage (NCBI taxonomy): Bacteria > Bacillati > Candidatus Margulisiibacteriota > Candidatus Margulisiibacteriota bacterium. The sequence goes on along the minus strand of JAQWCF010000068.1, from coordinate 442 downwards.
GAAAGGAATAATGGAATCACTCCCCATGTATGGAGCAAGCGTTACCGCATCCACCTTTAGCTCATCAAAGGCTGCAATTGCATATTTTTTTGCTGTGTTGCCGATATCTCCCCTTTTAACATCTAAAATCACCGGGATATGTTCAGGAATTATTGCAAGAATTTCTTCCAAGAGCTCTAGCCCATAAAATCCTAATGCCTCAAAAAAAGCTATATTTGGTTTATAAGCACAAACATGTTCTTTGGTGGCATTGATGATTTGTTCAAGAAAAGTAAATAAGGGTTCGTTATCGTTTTTTTTAAGATGCAGAGGTATTTTGTCTGCATCAATGTCTGGACCGGAGAACATCGAGGCACTGGCCAAGAGCGACGTGAGCGCAGCCATCGTCCTCGCCTTCAACCCCGCCGACCCGTCGGTCGCCGGTCGTGAGAAGGTTCTGGTC
>JAQWCF010000067.1 GCA_028706105.1 Candidatus Margulisiibacteriota bacterium | reverse complement strand
AATTTCTTAAAATATTCTGTATTATTAGTTTTGGTCATCTTTTTTTACCTCCATTTTTATTTGCGTAAATTAGAGTTTACGATGACCATCCTTAAATCTCAAATTGCAAACAAAATTGTACACTACCGAACGACTCCTGTGTGGTTATTTAATAAAGTAGATTTAAAAAATGTAGCAACTATCGTTGGAAGTTTTTATAGGGATTTTGATATACAAGAAGTGGGAGAAGATGAAGTACCAGTTATTGGAGAAGGTGGTGAGTTTGCAATGATTTCTGGTAAAACAGGTGCTAATGCAAAGGAGCTTAATGGAATTCTTGGTGATCCTAAGACATACCAGAAAGAAGAATGTGAGTATAAAGGGATTAGGTTTTTATTAAGACGCAAAGGAACTAATGCTGTCTGGGCTTTAAAAATAAATAAATTAGAAGATGTTGCAAAGGCATTAGATAGAAGATTAGATAGATTCCCTGTTTATTTATTATCAGAAGTTGGGACTTCTGAATTTTGTGTTTCACAATCTGATAAAGTTTTTCAAAGTATCAGAAGTTGGAGTGTTGCAGCTAGACAGTTAAATGCATTGTTAGGAAATCCAATAGAGGCAGTGCAAGATGAAAAGAAATTGGATAGAATAAGTTTTTACTTAAGAAGAAACAGAAATTATCCAGTATGGGTAACATCTAAGGATAATTTAGTAGCAGTAGCAAGAATTTTAGGGAGAGAATTAAGGGATTAATTTTTATCTAAAAAGCTCTGTAGTATCTGTGTAGCTTCAAGAGCATCTTTAATTTGTCTTTGTTTTTTTTGATTTACGCCTTGTGCGGTAAGCTGTTTGCCTACAAACGAAGAGGTTAGTCGTTCATCTTGAAAATGAATAGGGATAGTTACATGTTTTTCCAGTTCAGTTTTAAAAAGTTTAACGAGTCCAGTCATAGCTGTTTCATTGCCTTTTAATGCTCTTGGTAGTCCAAGTACAATTGATTCAATATTCTCTTCTTCAAGAATTTCTTTTATTTTAGCCATTGCCTTTTCTGGCTCTATTTTGCCATAAGGAAAGGCAATAGATTTAAATGGATCAGATAAAGCTATCCCAATATATTTTGTGCCGTAGTCCAATCCCAATATTTTCATGATTATAGTTTATCATAATTATGAATTTTCTTTGTATTCAATTGACCGAACAATGTCTGAGTTTGTATAAAATTGCAGGAATTTCGAAATCATTTAACGACAATGTCTTAGGATAGTTTTGTGGCGCAATGCTCCCGCAGGCTGAAAGTTTTATATTGAAAATAGTCACAAATCACAGGGTGATGAGAAATTACCCTCCGCCTAAGGCGGATAATGCAGTGAGTTTGCGTAGGGACGAGGGGGTTAATAAGGGGCGCGTAGCCCCTTATTGAAAAGAATCAAAAAGTTTACTTTTAAATATAAAATAGATTCCTGCCTGCGCGGGAATGACTAAAAAAAGAAATTTGATCAAGCAAAAAATGAAGAGATTAACAGGTGCTAGAACCCAGTGTAAATTTAAGATAGGTCGTTGCTTTTTTGATTGCTTTTGGCAGCATGGATTCGCCTTCTCCAGAACCTTGAGCAAGGTCTGCTTTACCTCCACCTTTTCCCTTAATAATAGGAGTGATTTCTTTTATTAAATTTCCAGCATTAAAGAGATTTTCGGGAATACCAGGCGTACTTTTGACAATAATTTGTATTTTATTTGTTTTAGTATTATTTATGAAGATACAGACAATACCATTTATTGTGTTTTGAACTTTATCTGCAAGCGCTTTCAAATCTATTTTTAAATCTTCAGCAATGTCTATTTTAGAAACAAAAGCTGTTAGTGCAGCAAAGCTGATTTTTTCAGATTCTTTGCTGGAGAGTATTTGTTCAACAAGCATATTTTCAGTCATTTTGGAGTTGGTTTTTTTAAGTTCATCAAGTTCAGCTTGAATGTCTGCAATCTTTTGTTCAATTTGTTCAGCAGGTAGTTTATATTTAGCTGAAATGTTTTTTACAACTTTTAAGTTATTATTAATGTAATCAAGTGCATATGTTCCAGTAAGCGCTTCAATTCTTCTGACACCGCTGCTAATAGAAGCTTCAGAAGTAATTTTGAACAGCCCTATATCTCCAGTTCTTTCAACGTGCGTTCCTCCACATAGTTCCTTGGAATCACCCATTGTTACTACTCTCACCTCATCGCTATATTTTTCTGTAAATAATGCAACAGCACCACTATCTAGCGCTTCTTGTAAACTAAGCGTGCAGAAGTCTACTAGATGGTTCGCCAGAATGCTCTCATTGACTAGACTTTCGGTTTCTTTGATTTGTTCATCTGTGAGAGCCTTTGGTGTAGTAAAGTCGAACCTAAGCCTTTCTGGTGCAACCATTGATCCGGCTTGAGCAATGTGTTTACCCATAACTATTTTAAGGGCATTTTGTAAAAGGTGTGTGGCACTATGGTTTCTAGCCATTTCTGTTTTGTCTTTTTCGTCTTTGGCAATAATGGCTTCTCCACCAATTGGTTTTTCTCCTTCTTTATAGAAAGTAGAATTTTCTCTGGAACGTTCTTTTTGTTCTTCCATAAGTTTTTCGAAACCAACAATATCAATTTTTACGTTATTTTTTCTCGCCAAATCTTGAGTAAGTTCTAACGGGAAACCATAGGTATCAAATAATTTAAAGGCATGTTCACCTGAGATAGCATGATGTTCGGCGATAACTTCTTTTATAAGTTCAAGTCCATATTCTAATGTTTTAGAAAAGTTAGCTTCTTCTGTGGAAATTATTTCATGTATCATTTTTTTGTTTTGTTGCAGTTCTTTATAAAAGGAACCATATTCATCAATAACAATATCTGCTAATTTAGTCAGGAAGTGCGTTGTTATTCCAATCTGTTTGCCATGCAAAATAGCTCTACGTAATATTTTTTTCAAGACGTAACCACGTCCATCATTTCCGGGGAAAACATTGTCAGCAATCATAAAAGTAATAGCTCTAATGTGGTCTGCTATTACTTGTGTCGACTCTCTGTTTTGATTAGTCGCAAGGCTGTTTATTCTATCTATGATTGGGGTAAAAAGGTCTGTTTCAAAATTAGAGCTAACATTTTGGATAACAGTAGTTATTCTTTCAAGTCCCATGCCAGTATCAATATTTTTTTTAGGTAGTGGAGTTAGTTTGCCCTTCGCATCTTTGTTATATTGCATAAAAACAAGATTCCAAATCTCAAGGAACCTGTTGCAATCGCATCCTGGAGCGCAATTGGCTTTGTCAGGGCAATTATCATCGACCCCTGTATCATAATATATTTCAGAACATGGGCCACAAGGGCCAACTGGTCCTGCTTCCCAGAAGTTATGTTCTGCTCCTAGTCTGAAGATTCTAGACTCATCGACTCCAGCTTCTGTTTTCCATAAACTAGCGGCTTCTTCGTCCTCTTTAAACACAGAGATAGATAGTTTTTCTTTGCTAATTCCCATTTCTGTAGTTAGAAATTCCCAAGCAAAATTAATGGCATCTTTTTTGAAATAATCTCCAAAAGAAAAATTGCCTAACATTTCAAAAAAAGTATGGTGTCTGGGAGTTTTCCCAACATTATTCAAGTCATTTGTTCTAATGCATTTTTGACAAGAAGTTGCTCTGGAGTAGGGTGCTTCTTTTTTACCTAGGAAATATGGCTTAAAAGGCACCATCCCTGCAATAGTTAATAACAAGGTTGGGTCAGAAGGTACAAGTGATGCACTTTCTTGGAACTTGTGTCCTTTGCTTATGAAAAAATCTAAATATTTTTGCCTAATAGTAGAGGCTTTGATCATTATTCCTTAGATTTCTTATTTTTGGTAAATAATTCCATTGGAGCTTTTTTAATTAAATTTACCCAAAAAGAGATGGTTGATACTATTGTTAATTTATTAGCTATTTCTTCCCATAAACTTACACATTTGATAGCTGAAACAGTTAAAGTAATAAGTAGAACTAATAAAATAATAGTTAAGATGTTAATGATTAGTTGGCTAAGTAAAGTTGCAAATATCATTTTATTTCTCCTTTTTGGCTTTTACGTTGTCAATTTTGTCAGAAATGTTTTGAGAAACATTTTCAATCATGTCTTCAATTTGTAGTTTGGTTTTAACTATCAAATCCTCTGCTGTTTCTTTTGTTTTTTCAATAACTTCTTTGTTGTCATCAAGAGCTTTTTTAATGAAATCTCTTGTTTCCTTGCCACTTTTTGGTGCATATACTAAGGCAATAAGTGCTCCAGATAATGCTCCTAGAATAAAATATAGTCCTTTGTTTGATTGATTGTTCATTTTTACTACTCCTTTACATGTTAATTACTTGAATTTATTGTACCTCGAAGGTAGGCACAGAGCAAGTATCAGTTGCTCCCTCAGTCACCTTCGGTGACAGCTCCCTCCATGAGGGAGCTATGGTTATTGGCTATTAGTGGCATAAACATTCTTTCTTAATTAAGGGGATATCATAAAGTGATAGGTGGGCGTTATAATAGTTGTTTTATTAGACAACGTCCTATTGATAGTTATATAGTTGATTTTTATTGTTCAAAGCATGGTTTAGTTGTTGAGGTTGATTGTAGCCACCATTATATTGATGATTATCTCGAATATGATGAGATAAGAACAACGATTTTTGAAGTATTAGATTTGAGTATCTTGAGGTTTAGTAATTTAGAGATTAATAATAATATTGATAGTGTTTGCAGTAAAATAACTGATTATATATTAACTAAAGAAAAGTCTCCCTCATTGAGGGGGATGTCAGCACCAGCTGACAGGGGGAGTTTATGAGGCTATTAGCTACATTTTGGTATCTATACATATCTTTACTGGAATTACTTTTTGTAATTCCTAGGCCGAAGCTATGGCGTTTTTATTTTTACTTTAGTTTAGAGTATTTTTTCTTTTCACCTTATTACTATGCAGACAAAAAAGCCGATGATGATTATATTTTTGGATTTACGCCAATGTTTAGTTTCAACACAATTTTTAAGAAAGCTAAGGCATATTATTATCAGAAAACGGAATATCCTTTAGCTTTTTGTGATGCTGGTTGTGGTGATGGCAGAGGAGTTTTTTTAGTTAATCAACTACATTGTAGACCCAGCTGTGGTATGGAAATTAATAAGAAATTTATTCATAAAATTATGCTGATTAAGTCTTTCATTAAGGGTAATTTGCTTATAATTGGGGACGATATGTTTAATTCAGAATTTCTAGGATATGGTATAATTTTTATTACTTGGACAACGTTTAAAGGTGAGACTGAAAAAAGTCTTATTTCTAAGCTTGAAAAGGAAGTAATGCAGAATGCAATAGTTGTGACTTTGAGTTATCCGATTAATTCGGATTGTTTTGAGTTACTGGAAAAGAAACGACTATTAGTTTCTTGGGGAAAGTCAGATGCATACTTTCATAGAAAGGTTAAATAATGAAAATTGGGTTGTACAAAAAAGTCAGTAAAGCATATACACAGCAGGATATTGAACAAATAAAGAATCTAGTTATTTCTATTGGTTATGAATATGTAGATATAAGTGAAAATAGAGAAAAAGTAGATATTATTTTAGTTTTAGGCGGGGATGGTACGATTCTTCAGGCAGCAATGATAGCTTTAGAAATGGATGCTCCAATGCTTTGTGTTAGCTGTGGTTATTTAGGTTTTCTTGCAGAAGTAGGCATGAATGGTTTGGGCGATGCGTTGAAAAAATTGAAAAAAGAAGAATTCTTTTATGACGACAGAAATTTACTTAGCGTTAAAAGTGGTGACAAAGAATATCTTTGCTTAAACGAGGTTGTTGTAAAAGGAGATGCGTTTAAGCTTGTTGATTTAGACGTTTATTTGAATGACAATTTTTTATCTTCTTATAAAACTGATGGAGTAATTGTCGCTAGCTCAACTGGTTCAACTGCTTATAATCTTTCAGCTGGAGGACCAATTATTTTCCCTGACACAGAAGCAATAATTATAACTCCAGTTTGTTCACATAGTTTAACAATCAGACCATTGGTCGTTTCTGCTAAAGATAAGATTAAGATTATGGCTACTGATTCTAATTGTGCTTTTTCGGTTGACGGAAATCCAGAAGTTAGGGGAGATAAACTGATTGTTCAGGTAGAGTTTTCTAGAAAGAAAGTTCGTTTCATTAGATTTGACAAGTATAGCTTTATTAAAGGTTTACAAAATAAATTAAACTGGAGTGGTAAGTTTAGTAAGTCGCATGATAAAGAAGCTTAGGATACTCAATTATCTTTTTATAAAAGATCAAAAAATAGAATTTAATCCTGGAATGAATGTTTTTATTGGTGAGTCAGGAGTTGGGAAAAGTCTGATTGCTAATATACTAATGATACCCGAGAAAAAGGCAAAAAAAGACATGGTAGGCAAATGGGGCGAAGAAGCCGTTCTCGAGCTAGAGATAGAAAGAAGCAGTAATTTACATAATGTTAAATTTGTAATATCTGATAAAGTCACTTTTTATCTTGATGATGAAATAGTGACGCAAAAAAGGATGAGAGAATTTTGGCACGAAGTAGTTGATGTGCATTCACAGGGTAATTATCAATTATTATATGATTCTCAGCTTGAAATAATCGATTCTTTTATGACTGATAAAGAAAAAGTTGTTAAACAAAAATATTTAGAAAAATATTTAGATTATGATAAAAAAAGAGCCGAAATAAAAGAATTGCAGGCAGTGTTAATATCCGAGGCCGACAAAGAGCTGTTTACTTATCATCTAACAGAGATTAATAAAGTTTCCCCTAAATTAAATGAGGATAATGAGCTGTTTGTAACGTTAAAACAAATAAAAAATCGTTTAGATTTAGAGAGGTCAGTTACTACGGTAAGGCAGGGATTAGAGAAAGCAGGAGAAGGGTTACAGAAGGCAGTCTTAGAAGCTGACAAAATGTTTAATGCCGGATTGTTGGGCAAAGAGCTTGTGGAAAAGATGAACGAAGCATTTGCAATGCAGGAAGATATTTTGTGGCAGGTAACTAAGTCAACAAACAGGGATAGAGTTGAAGATATTGGAGATATTGAAGAGCGACTTTCAGCTTTAGAAAATTTGAAAACTAAGTTTAGAAGAAGTTTAGAAGAAGTTATTGTATATCAAGAAAAGATCAAAGATCAGCTGGACAATAGAGATTATTATCAAGCTAGGATGAAAAAGAAAGAAAGCGAGCTTCAAGCAGAAAAGTTACAGCTAGTGCCGCTTGCTCAGGAACTTACTGATACCAGAAAGATAGTATTAGATAGAGTTCTTTCCGAAATAGGCGAATCATTAAGAATGTTAAAGTTAGATAAGACAGAACTTTCTTATTCTTTAAAGAAAAAAGAAGCTTATGATAGCTTGGGTAATGACGAGTTAGAGCTTTTCATTAAGGTAAATGTTGGGTCTAGTTTTGTAAGCCTAACAGAACTTTCGGGAGGTGAGACATCGCGAGTGCTTCTCGCTTTTAAGTCAGTATTACTTAAGATTTCACCAATTTCCGTATACGCCTTTGATGAGATAGATAGTGGCGTTAGTGGTGATATCGCCTTTAAGGTTATGGAGGTTATGCGCAAGATGTCTTTGTTAAGACAGTTAATAGTTGTCACTCATTCACCAATGATAGCTGTAAACGCAGATGTCCTTTTTAAAATAAAGAAAAAATTTATGACGAATCAAACAATTATTGATGTCGAGAAGCATGTTGAGCAAGAAGATATCTTTCGTGAAGTTTCTGTTTTGGTGACTGATAGGTCGTCAGAGGAAGCACAAGCTTATGTGCGTTCTTTAGTTAGAAAACGTTGACTATGAGAGATGTATGGAAATACAATTAGAGTTAGAGGGTAATTATGAACAGTAAAAAAGAATCTATGCTAAATGATGAAAAAAACGACGAACTGTTGCAGTTTGTAACTTTTTTTATAGGTGAAGAATTATATGGCGTTGATATTTATAAAGTTAGAGAAGTCATTAAATTAATAGACATAACAACTGTTCCCAGAAGTAATGAGTATGTAGTCGGTGTAATTAATTTAAGGGGACAAGTTATCCCAGTCATTGACTTAAGGTTGAGATTATCCTTGTTAGCTCGTGAATTTGATAAGCATACACGAATAATAATTTCAGAAGTAAAAGGTAAGAATGTTGGCATGATTGTTGATAGGATGAATAAGGTTGAGAGGGTGCAAGAAAGTAAGATGAAAAAGGAGACCAATGTTATCTCAAGTATAGATTCTGATTTTGTCGATAGAATAGGTAAAATCGGAGATAATATTATGGTTGTTATTGATCTAGAGTTATTGTTTGGGAAAATGTAGTGTTTGACCGACAGTATTTTGAAAATAGAGAAATTCGAGAATTAAAACCATACGCAATTTATGCAAAGAACTCATTGGGTCGTCATTTTTCTGAGGAGCAAGACGAGCAAAGGACTTGTTTTCAGAGGGATAGAGACAGAATAGTCCATTCAAAAGCATTCCGTAGACTTAAACATAAAACACAGGTATTTGTTTCACATGAGAATGACCATTTTAGAACAAGATTAACTCATACGCTTGAGGTTTGCCAGATAGCTAGACATCTTGCTCGAGTTCTTGGGGGTAATGAAGATTTGGTTGAATCCATCGCACTTGCTCATGATTTAGGACATACACCTTTTGGTCATGCTGGTGAAGAAATGTTAGATGAGTTGTTGGTTAATCATGGAGGGTTTGAGCATAATAATCAGAGTAAGCGAGTAGTAGAGCTGTTAGAAAATAAATATCCCTTATTTCTGGGGCTTAATTTGACAGTAGAACTTTTGGAAGGGCTGATGAAGCATCACACACCTTTTGATAATCCACAGAATCTTGCTGAAGAAGACTTGATCCACCCATCTATGGAGGCACAGATAGTCAATTTGGCAGACCAGTTGGCGTATATTAATCATGACTTGGATGATGGCTTGGCCTCTGGGATATTAGACCATGATGAGCTGACAGCCGAAGTTGAGCTATGGAGAGAAGCGCAAATAGTAAACGAACATAAATTTACCAATCTGAGTGATGAACAAAAACGGTTCTTAAACGTTCGTTATTTAATAAATGTTATGATTCGAGAATCTTTAGAAAATAGCGAGAAACTTATTTCAGGTTTTAATATACAAACATTGGAAGACGTTTATCGTTGTGACAGGATTTTGATTGATTATACAAACGAGTTCAAGTCTAAACTAAAAATTATGCAAAAGTATTTATATGATAAATTTTATTCTGACTATAGGGTTTTACAAATGTCTTTTAAAGGGAAAAACGTGATAAAAGAGTTATTTCATTATTATTTAGCAAATAGTCAGGATTTGCCTGAGGAGATGAGAAAAAAAATTGGTTCAGAAGGCTTCTCTTTGCATAGGGTTATCGCCGACCACATTGCTTTGATGACAGATAATTATGTTCTCTCAGAGCACTCTCGGCTTGTCTTAGGTTGTTGATTTAGACTTTTCAAAACTTTCTTTCAGTTTCATTGTGTCTCCAATAATGTCTGAGATATTTTTTTGCATTTGAGCAATTTTTTGTTTTTGAGCTAGCTCTTCTTTCATTTTTAAAGTATCGCCAACGATATTCTTGATAGATTCTTTAAGCTTTTCACGATCGATGTTCTCAATACCCTTGTTGTCTTTGTCTATTAAATTTGCTTCTTTTAGTTTTGCTAAGAGTTTTGCTTTTGCTTCATCTTTAACCCCTTTGAGGCTTAAATCTTTACTAGTAATGGATGTTTTGTTTTTAATAGAGGTAGTGATTGCATCTATGGTCGCCTCAATGTAATAAGCATAACAAATGGTTGTTATTTTTGCAGAAAGTTTGGCTAGTTGTTTGTGTTGTGCTTTTGTCAGTTTACCACTACTTTGTTGGGATAGTTGTTCAAAAAATTTTGTACCTAAATATTCCTTGTTTCTTAAGGACATTAGCGTATTTAAAGAACATCCAGCAACAACATTTTCATCAGAAACTAGTAGAAGAGAAATGATTGATTCATCGGCTTGTGGCTTGGAGTCAGGCGCTAGTCTATTCATTAAGGCAATCTTTTTGGCATTAGATAGATTTTCAGGTGCATAAAACTTAAAAGAAGTTTTAATAGTTAAGGCATCAACATAGGGGAGGATGTTGTTTAGTACTTTTTCAGAATGAGCACTGATATCTTGATAGTTTTTAATTAAAAATTCAACTTTTTTACTTTTATCAATTTTATTGAAGGCGCTAAGGTCATTATTTAGAATTTTTGTGCAAAGACTTTGATATTCTTCCTCAGACATAAAATCTTCGGTATTAAAATTTTCATCAACAGAAGATTCTAGCTTCATCATTAATAATTTTTCTTTCATTATTTGTTGTTCAGGAGTTTGTGTGGTTACCGTATTTCTTAGTTGCTTAGAAACGTTGACAGAGTCTTCTGTCTCTTTTTCATTATATTCTTGGGTTACCTTAATGTTCCTTAAGGTTTTTGTGTTAATTTTTAAGTCAACATCTTCGCCAACTTTGGCATTGATTTGTGATTGATTAATTCCAGTATTTTCTATAGTCATTTTGTGTTTTTGCCTTTCATTCTTTGTTAAACTTTCCCTTTTCCAGTGTCTA